>JBPEXA010000504.1:0-5201 GCA_052032135.1 Thermoanaerobaculia bacterium
TGGCCTCCAGCTTGCGCTCCCGCTTGGCGGCGCCGCGCTCCCGCCCCTCGAGCTCCTTCTCCCGCGCCGACGCCTCCTCCAGCCGGCGGTCGACCTTGTCCTCCCGCTCCACCAGTCGCCGCTCCTGCGATTCGAGCTCCTCGCGACGCTGGCGCGAAGCGCGCTCGAACTCGCTGCGCGCCTGCAGCAGCTTCTCCTTGGCCGCCACCTCCGCCTCCCGCAGCTTCGCCTCGCCGTCGCGCTCCGCCCGCTCGACGATCTCCCGCGCCCGCCGCTCTCCCTCTTCGAGGACCGCGGCGGCCCGGCGCCGCATCGTCCACCACCAGATGACCAGCGCCGCCGCGACCACGGCGGCCACTCCCATCAACGTCGTCTGTTCCACCTCTGGGTCTCCTTACGGAGCCGCGGGCGGTCGGCCGGGGGTGCCGGAAGGAACGGGCACCCCCCACGGTAGCCGTGTGAGCCGGAAGTCTAGAACCTGGCGTTTACCAGGTGGGTGCCCTCTCTGCGAGCCGTTAGCGTCCCCGTTCGAGCGGGGCTGGCACAGGCAGCGCCGAAGTGAAGCTCCCTAGACATCAATGTTGGTTCTAAAACACGTCGACTCATCACAAACCACGCAGGGGATGCTGTTCCGATCTGTCGCTATCGCAGCCGCGCTGCCCGATCGCCGTCACTCCTGGACTGCCTTGGCGAGCTTGTCGGTCAATGCGGCGACTTTCTTGTGCTGTGCTGTTCCCCGGTTCCCGTCCTGCCGCTCCTGGCACTGGACCAACTCGTCCGCCAGATTGAGCGCTGCCAGCACCGCGATCTTGCCGGTGTCGACGGTCTGGACCTGGCGCGAGATGTCGCGCATCCGACCGTCGACCACGTTCGCGAGCTGCTGCAGATACTCAGGGTCCTTGTCTCCACGAACCGGATAGACGGCGCCGAAGATCTCGATCTCGGTCGAGGTCGTCGTCTTCTTCGCCATCGTCGTGTCCGGTCGTCTCGGGGCTGCCGGAGGCCGGCCCAAGTGCCGACCTGCCAACAGCTTAGGCGGGATACTACCACGACCCCCCGACGGGGTCAGCCGATCCAGTCGACGACCCGACGGGCGAACTCGGGCCCCGAGTCCTCCTGCAGGAAATGACCGCCCCGCAGGGTGGTGTGCGGCTGGCCGTCGGCACCGGGGACGTGGCGCTGCAGCACGCGATCGCCTCCGCGCATGATCGGATCGCCGTTCGAGAACGCGGTCAGGAACGGCTTGCGCCAGCGGCCGAGCGCCTCCCAGGCGGCGCGGCAGGCGGGGGCCGCCGGATCGTCGGGCGAGGTGGGGACCAGTCGCGGGAAGGCTCGCGCCCCAGCCTTGTGGCGACGGCTCGGGAAGGGGGCGTCGTAGGCGGCACGCTCGCGGCGAGAGAGCCGCCGCCGGCAGCCGGCGTCGACGATGCGGCCGATGGGAAACCACGGCGACCAGCGGGCGAACAGCTTCCACAGCCGGAAGGCGGGTGGCATCGATCGGTCGCCGCTGACCAGCATGCCGTTGCCGACCGCGATGCGGGCGAAGCGCTCCTCCCTCTCGACCGCCAGCCGCAGCCCGAGCATCGCCCCCCAGTCCTGGCAGACCAGCGTGATGGCGGCCAGATCGAGCTGTTCGACGAAGTCGGTCAGCCACGCCATGTGGCGCTCGAAGGTGTAGTCGCCGATGCGGGTCGGCTGGTCCGAGCGGCCGAAGCCGACCAGGTCGGGCGCGACCACTCGAAAGCGCTCGGCGCAGATCGGGATCATGTGGCGGTAGAGATAGGACCACGACGGCTCGCCGTGGAGCATCAGCACCGGGGGCGCGTCGCGCGGGCCCTCGTCGACGAAGTGCATGCGCAGGCCACCGCCCACCTCGCGCCAGTGGGGGGTGAACGGATAGTCGGGCAGGCCGGAGAAGCGAGCGTCCGGCGCGCGAGCGACTTCCATGGCCAGATTCAGTCGACCTCCCAGCTCTGCAGCTCCACCGGCACCGGATCCGTCACCATGACGATGTCGTCCATCCCGAAGCTCTCTCCCTCCGGTCCGTCGAGAAAGCCGTACGAGCGCAACCAGATCCTCTCGGATCGGTCGCCGTCGTCGACGACGAAGCCGAAGAAGCCGTTGGTGGGCACCGGACCGATGATCTCGGCATGGCCGCCGAAGCTGACGTCGATCCTCACCCATTCGCCGTCGGTCGCCCCGAAGAAGCTCGCCCCCCAACCGGCCACCGGCTCGGTGAAGTCGATCTCGACCATGATGAAGTCGTCGCTCTTGAAGTCCGCGTGGTCGATGTGACAGCTGGCGTGTGCCGTGCCGCCGTGATCGCCGAACTCGAGAGGCGGCACGTCGACTTTGTTGCGGAAGCCCGCGTCCTCGCCGCCCGCCTGGCGGAGGGTCCCGTTGGCGATCGCCACCGACATCGGCTCGGGGCGGAAGTCCTCGTCCGCGGAGAAGGCCTCGAAGTCCTCCTCGATCACGGTGCGGCCGCCGATGGCGGCCTCCCATTCACCGCGAGCGGTGTACACGGTGACCGAAGGTTGAGCGGCGACGCTCGCCGCCACCACTGTCATCGTCAGCATGACGACCCGTACCCTGTCGACCATCCTGTCCTCCCGTTCTCTTTCGACTCTAGTCTACGGAGCGCGCCCGGCTGGAGCACACCTCATCACCGACTCGCGCCCCTGACCCCAGACGCGTCGTTTCGGGGCGCCGTGCTACCCTGACGCTCTCCGAAAGGCCGCCGCGTCGGCGAACCCGACCCGCGGCGCCACGGCACAAGGAACGGGTTTGACCCAGAGCATCGGCATCCTCGGCCTCGGCGCCTACACCCCGGACAGGGTGATGACCAACGCCGACTGGGCGGAGCTGGTCGACACCTCCGACGACTGGATCCGCACCCGCACCGGCATCGAGGAGCGGCGCTTCGCGGCCGATGACGAGACGAGCGTCGACCTCGCCCTCGCCGCCTCCCGCTCGGCGCTCGCCGACGCCGGTCTCGACGTCGAGGAGGTCGACGAGATCGTGGTGGCGACCGACACCCCGGAGGTCTACACCCCGGACACCGCCGCCTTCCTGCAGCACCGGCTCGGCGCCCGCGAGATCCCTGCGTTCGACCTCGCCGGCAGCGGCTGCGCCGGCTTCGTGATGGCGCTCGACGTCGCCCGCACCCGGGCGACGGCGGAAGGGAAGCGGGTGCTGGTGGTCGCCGTCGAGCTCATCTCGCGCCTGATGAACTGGCACGACCGCGACACCTGCGTGCTGTTCGGCGACGCCGCCGGCGCGGCGGTGATCGGTCCCGGAGACGATCCGGTGCGCTTCGTCGCCGCCGCCGCCGGCACCGACGGCAGTCGCAGCGGCATCCTGGGACTCGAGGCGGGGGGGACCCGCCTCCCCTTCTCGCTCGAGGTCGCCGAGGCCGGCCTCCACCGCCGGTTGGTGATGCACGGGCGCGAGGTGTTCAAGGAGGCGGTGCGGCGGATGAGCGCCGTCGCGCGCGAGCTCCTCGATGCGAGCGGACATTCGATCGACGACGTCGCCCTGGTCGTCCCCCACCAGGCGAACCAGCGCATCCTGTCGGCGGTCGGCAAGTCGCTCGGCCTCGACGACGGCAGGGTCTACTCGAACATCCGCCGCTTCGGCAACACCGGCTCGGCGTCGGTCCCGCTGGCGCTGTGGCAGGCGCGCGACGAGGGCCGTATCGCCGCCGGGGACCTGGTGCTGCTGGTCTCTTTCGGCGCCGGCTTCCACTGGGCCGGAACGCTGCTGCGCTTCTGAGAGCGGCGCCGACGACGAGCCGCTACTGCAGCTCCTCGAGGGTGTCGACCAGCCGCGCGACGCGGCGCCGGATCTCCTCGCGCTCACCCGCCCACGCCTCCGCCTCGGGCGCCGGCTCCGAAGCGGCGCGCTGCTTGGAGGCGGTGAGCTCTCCCTTCGCCTTCTGGAGCTGAGTGCTCAGCGACTTGTTCTGACGCCGGAGGCGAGCGATCTCCTTGGTCGCCGCCGCCACCGCGTCGCCGAGTTCCTTGAGCCACTTCGGATCGGCCATCTCCGCCTCCTGTCGACCTCGTCAGCCGTCGACGCCGAACCGCGAGCCGAGCTGCTCGCTCACCGCCTGCTGGTGAGCGTTGACCTCGTCCTGCGTCAACGAGCGATCCCCGGCATTGTAGACGAAGAAGATCGTCGTATTGACCGCCCCGTCCGGCACCCCTTCGCCGGTGTAGCGGTCCTTGAGGCCGAAGGCGGCGAGCTCGTCGATCGCCAGACCGTCGATGGTCGACGCGAGGTCGCGCCACGGCACGTCGAGCGGGTGGGTGAGCGTCAGGTCGACCTCGACGTCGGGCAGCCGCGACGGCAGCGCGACGGTGGCGAAACGGACTCCCGCGGCGAGCGCCTCGACCTCGACTTCGGCGCCGAACAGCGGATAGGGGCACCCCTCGATCTCGAGGCGGCCGAGCCAGCCGATCGGCGCCTCGTCGCCGACGACGTGCACGGCGGCGCCGGTGCCGGCGACGACGCCCGCCAGCTCGGCGGCGCGGCATTCGACCTCGACGTTGAACTCGCGCGCCAGGCCTTCGACGCACCCCTTGAGATCGAACCAGTCGATGTCGTGGGGCCGCTGCCACGGGACGCCCGGGCGACCGCCGGTGATCATGCCGACCGCCTCGACCTCGTCGGCGTCGGCGGCCGGGAAGAGATGGCCGAGCTCGAACAGGCGCACCGCGCCGGCGCCGCGGCGGGCGTTGTGGAGGGCGCTGGCGACCAGTCCGGGCATCAGGGAGCGGCGCATGGTGTCGTAGAGCTCGGAGAGCGCGTTGTCGACGCGGATCGCCGCACCGTCGTGGGCCGCTCCGAAGCGACCGGCTTCGGCGGCGCCGTGGAAGGCGAAATTGATCGCCTCGGCGAGGCCGGTGGAAGCGAGGTAGCGACGGATCCGCCGACGACGATCGTGCGCCTCGCTGCCGCCCGGGTCGGGCCGATCGACGGGCGGCAGCGCCGACGGTACGGCGTCGAAGCCGACCTGCCGCAGCACCTCTTCGAAGAGGTCGGCCTCGTAGATCGACCCGTCCGGCCGGGTCGAGCGCATGTCGTACGTGCGCCACGACGGCACGGTCACCCGCCACCGCCCCGGAGCCTCGGCGTCGAGCACGAAGCCGAGACCGGCGAGGATGCGCTCGATCTCCGCCGCTTCGATCTCGAGGCCC
>JBPEXA010000505.1:0-4874 GCA_052032135.1 Thermoanaerobaculia bacterium
GCGACCTTCCGCGTCGACGACGAGCGGGCGCTCGCCGAGGCGATGGAGGTGCTGCGCCCCAGCGCCGGCCAGCCGGCGCTGCTCGAAGAGTTCATCGTCGGCGAGGAGCACTCCTTCGACAGCGTCTTCGTCCGCGGCAGGCCGGTCTGGCACTCCGAGACCCGCTACCTGCCGTCGCCGCTCGAGGTGCTGCGCAACAGCTGGATCCAGTGGTGCGTGCTGCTGCCGCGGGAGGCCGACCTGGAGGAGAACGACGACCTGCGCGACGCCGCCCACGCTGCGGTCGCCACCCTCGGTCTCGAGACCGGGCTCACCCACCTCGAGTGGTTCCGCCGCCCGGACGGCAGCTTCGCCCTCTCGGAGGTGGCGGCACGGCCGCCCGGGGCGCAGATCACCACCCTGATCTCCGCCGCCCACGACGTCGACTTCTACGCCGCCTGGTGCCGGCTGATGATCGAGCACAGCTTCGACCCGCCGTACCGCCGCTACGCCGCCGGCGCCGCCTTTCTGCGCGGTCAGGGGGGCGGGCGGGTGGCGGCGGTGCGCGGCCTGGAGGAGGCGCAGCGCGCCGCCGGCGACCTGGTGGTCGAGGCGAGGCTGCCGCAGCCGGGACAGCCGAAGTCGTCGAGCTACGAAGGGGAGGGGTACGTCATCGTCCGCCATCCCGAGACCGCGCGGGTGGAGGCGGCGCTGCGCGCCATCGTCTCCGCGATCCGCGTCGAGATGTCGTCGTGAGGAGGTCGCCGTGCGCGTCGTGATGCTCGCCCCCGCCTTCCCCTCGGAGATGCCGCTCTTCGCGCGCGGCCTGGCGAGCGTCGGTGCCAGCGTCGTCGGCGTCGGCGACCAGCCGGCGGCGGCGTTGCCGGAGCTGACGCGGGAGTCGCTCGACGACTACCTCCAGGTGCCGTCGATGTTCGACGACGATGCGGTGGTCGACGCCGTGCGGCACGCCCATCGGCAGCGGCCGATCGAGCGGGTCGAGACGCTGTGGGAGCCGCTCGTGCTGCAGGCGGCGAAGGTGCGGGCGGCGATCGGCCTCCCCGGCCTCTCCATCGAGCAGGCGATCGCCTTCCGCGACAAGGAGCGGATGAAGCAGGTGCTCGAGGCGGCCGGGGTGCGTGTCCCGCGGCACGCCCGCGCCAGCTCGGCGGCCGACTGCTTCGCGGCCGCCGAGCGCATCGGCTACCCGTTGATCGTCAAGCCGATCGCCGGCGCCGGCTCCGCCGACACCCATCGTATCGACGACCACGCAGAGCTCGAGCGGGTGATGCCGCTGTTGCGGCACGTGCCGACGGTGTCGGTCGAGGAGTTCGTCGACGGTGACGAGTACACCTTCGACACCATCTGCGCCGGCGGCGAGATCCTCTACCACAACGTCTCCTGGTACCGGCCGCGACCGCTGATCGCCCGCACGGTCGAATGGATCAGCCCGCAGACCGTCACCCTGCGCGACGTCGACGACCCCCGACTCGCTCCGGGGGTCGAGCTCGGGCGGGCGGTGCTCGCCGCCCTCGGCTACCGCGACGGCTTCACCCACATGGAGTGGTTCCTCACCCACCGGGGGGAGGCGGTGTTCGGCGAGATCGGCGCCCGGCCGCCGGGGGCACGGTCGGTCGAGATCATGAACTACGCCTCCGACGTCGACGTCTTCTCGGGGTGGGCGGAGGCGATCGTCCACGGTCGCTGGTCGCAGCCGATCGAGCGCCGTTACAACAGCGCCATCATCTTCAAGCGGGCGCAGGGGCGCGGTCGGATCCGCACGATCACCGGCCTCGAGCGCTACCTCACCCGCCACGGCCGGCACGTCGTCTCCGTCGACCTGCTGCCGCCGGGGACCCCGCGGCGCAACTGGAAGAGCACGCTGCTCTCCGACGGCTGGGTGATCGTCCGCCACCCCGACCTCGGGACGCTGCTCGAGATCGCCGACCGCTTCGGCACCGACGTGCAGATGTTCGCCGAGTAGCCCGGCTGCTACGCTCCACGCGACGATGCCAGCGATCGCCGGGAAGATCGATCGGTGACCCCCGCACCCTCGACCGTCGACGAGCAGCGGCGGAAGCTGCAGTCGGTCTGGCGGCTCGTCGACAGCGATCGCCGCACCCGTTACACCTCGATCGTCGTGCCGTCGCTGTCGTTCGATACCGACGAGCTGCGCAAGATCAGCGGCGTCTCCGCCTACGAGGAGCGACTGCTCTTCACCCTCATCCGGCTGCGCGACCCGCGAGCGCACGTCGTCTACGTGACCAGCCAGCCGATCCACCCGGAGATCGTCGAGTACTACCTCGATCTGCTGCGCGGGGTGTCGACCCGTGACGCCCGCGGCCGCCTGACGCTGCTGCCGCTCTACGACACCAGCCCGCTGCCGTTGACGCGCAAGATTCTCGACCGCCCGCGGGTGGTGGCGAGGCTCCGCGACCTCGCCGGCCAGACGCGGCACGCCTACATGACCTGCTTCAACTCGAGCGCCCTCGAGGCGGAGCTGGCGGCGGCGCTCGGGGTGCCGCTCAACGGCGCCGCCCCGGAGCACCTCGAGCTCGGCACCAAGTCGGGGAGCCGGAAGGTGTTCGCCGCGGCCGGCCTCGACATGCCGCGCGGTTTCGAGGACGTCACCGGTCGCGAGGCGGTCGTCGCCGCCCTCGCCGACCTGCGCGCCGCCGACCCGGGGATCCGCAAGGCGGTGATCAAGCTCGACGAGAGCTTCGCCGGTGCTGGCAACGCGCTCTTCCGCTATCCCGCGGAGGACGCCGAGCTCGTCGCCGCCCTCGATCGCGTCGAATGGGCGAGCGCCAACGAGCAGAGCGATCGCTTCTACGCCAAGCTCGCGTCGATGGGCGGCGTGGTCGAGGAGTTCGTCGAGGCGGAAGAGGTGCGATCGCCGAGCGCTCAGCTGCGCATCGGTCCCGGCGGCGAGATCGAGGTGATCTCGACACACGAGCAGATCCTCGGCGGAGCGACCGGCCAGACCTATCTCGGCTGCCGCTTTCCGGCCGACGACGCCTACCGCCTGCGGCTCGCCGAGCTGGGGGTCCGCGTCGGCGAGGTGCTGCGCGACCGCGGCGTCATCAGCCGCTTCGCGGTCGATTTTCTCGCCGTCCGCAACGGTGGGGACGACTGGCGGCTGCCGGCGATCGAGATCAACCTGCGGATGGGGGGGACCACCGGCCCCTTCCTGGCGCTGCAGTTCCTCACCTCCGGGTCGCTCGATCCGGCGACCGGCCGCTATCGCTCCGCGCGCGGAGTCGAGAAGGTCTACATCGCGACCGACAACCTCAACTCACCCGCCTACCGCGGACTGCTGCCGGAGGACTTCATGGACATCCTCGCCGCCAGCGGCGTCGGCTTCGACTCGGCGACGGAGACCGGCGCGGTGTTCCACATGATCGGCTCGCTGTCGCAGTACGGGAAGATGGGCGTCACCGCCATCGGTGACAGCCGCGAGCAGGCCGAGGCGATCTACCGTCGGGTGGTCGAGACGTTCGATCGTGCCGGCGACCAGACCGCCGAAGGGGAGATCGGTCCCGCTCACCCGTTCGATCTGACGATCCGCTCCATCGAGTAACGCACCGCACCGCGGAGCGCGAGGCGGTAGACTGGCCGCCCACATCCAGATAGAGGAGGCACCATGAAGCGACAGGTCCTGATCCCTTGCGGCGTCGCCGCCGCCTGCGCCCTGCTCGTCGCCCCGCTCGCCGCGGGCGAGATGACGCCCGCCGACGTCTTCGGCAAGCTCCAGGCGCTGGAGGGGACGTGGTCGGTGAGCGCCGAGGTGGCCGAGGGCGAGCAGGCCGAGCCCGAAGCGCCGCAGGGGACGTTCGAGTTCCGCAACTCGGCCAACGGCTCGACGGTGATGGAGATCATGCACCCCGGCACGCCGATGGAGATGATCAACATGTACCACATGGACGGCGACGACCTGATGGTCACCCACTACTGCGCGGGCGCCAACCAGCCGGTGATGCGGCTCGACAACGCCGCCCTCGCCGAGGGAAGGGTCGAGTTCGAGTTCGAGGGTGGCACCAACCTCGATCCGGCGGTCGACACGCACATCCACGCGATGTCGATCGAGTTCCACGACGACGGCACCGTGGCGTCGAACTGGAGCGGCTGGAGCGGCGGCGAGCCGGCCGGCGTGATGCGCTTCAACCTGTCGCGCAGCGAGTAGGCCGCACCCGGCGATGCAGTTCGAGGCGTTGCTCGACCGCCTGCGCGCCGGCGGCGAGGCGCTGGTGGCGAGCTTCGGCGGCGTCACCGACGAGCAGGCGCGTTGGCGGCCGGCCCCGGACACCTGGTCGGTGCTCGACGTCGCCGCCCACCTGGTCGACGAGGAGCGCGAGGACTTCCGGGCCCGGATCGAGGCGCTGTTCGCCGATCCGCAGCGGGCGTGGGATCCGATCGATCCCGAGGAGTGGCCGGAGGAGCGCGACTACGCGTCGCGCGACCTCGCCACCACGGTCGACGCCTTCCGCCGCGAGCGCGCCGCTTCGCTGGTGAGGATGGAGCGCCATCGCGACGCCGACTGGGACGTGGCGCACGATCACCCGCAACTCGGGGTGCTGCGAGCGGGCGACCTGCTGCTCTCCTGGGTGGTCCACGACGCCCTCCACCAGCGACAGCTGGCGCGCCTCCACTACCGGTGGGCACAGCGACTGGGGGCTCCCTACGCCCCGGACTACGCCGGCCGCTGGTGACCGCCGGTGGACGACCTCTATTCGGCGTTGCTGGTCTGGGCGCTCGGCGGGCCGCTGATCGCGGCGGCGCTCGCCCGTCGACGCGGTCGGGTCGCTGGATGGGTGTGGGCGACCGCCGCCGGCGCGCTCGTCGGCGCCGCCTGCGGGCACGCGATTTTCGGTCACGGCTCGGGCAGCGCCGAGCCG
>JBPEXA010000506.1:0-7110 GCA_052032135.1 Thermoanaerobaculia bacterium
CGGCCGGCTTCCGTTGCGGCGTCTGCCGGCGGCAGCCGCCCGCCTACCGGCGCGTGCTCGCCGGCTGGCGCCACGAGCCGCCGTTCGACGCCGTCGTCCGCGGCCTCAAGTTCGGCCGCCTCGACTACCTGGGAGAGGCGCTCGGCGCGGCGCTGGCGGAGCGCTTCGCCGCCGAGCTCGGCGACGTCGGCACCATCGTGCCGGTCCCCCTCCACTGGCGGCGGCGCTGGCGACGTGGCTACAACCAGGCGGAGCGGATCGCCGCCGGTGTCGGCACCGTTCTCGACCGCCCGGTCCGCCCGCTGCTCGCCCGCCGTCGACCGACGCCCCCCCAGCGCGGCCTCGACCGCCGCCGGCGACGGCGCAACGTCCGCGGCGCCTTCGCCGTCCGTGGTCGCCTCCTCGGCCTCGTCGAGCGAGCGCTCGGCGAGGCGGCGATCGAGGACGCCGGCCCGCTGCTGCTGGTCGACGACGTGCTGACCACCGGCGCCACCCTCGACAGCGCCGCCCGCGCCGCCCTGCGGGCGGGCCTCGGGCCGGTCACCGCGCTGGTCGCCGCCTACCGCCCCCATCCCGACGATGTCGCCGATCCGTAGCCCCGGGAAGAGCGCGGGAATAGGGCCGTCGCGGGCGCCGGTTGCACCTCTCGACCGTGCACGCACAACCGACGTCGCCGTGCCCGCGTGCTCGCGGAGATTCGACTGTGATGTTTTTGACAAGGGAACCGAGCGAGGCCTATACTGCCGGGTTAGAGAGAGGCCCATGAGCTCCGCCGCCAGGAAGCGCTGGACCGGTGCATTCGCCGCGTTCTGCCTCGCCGCCGCACCGTCGGTGGCGGACGGATCGCTGAGCGCTCCGACCCCCGGCACCGCCGGCTTCGTCGGCGGTCAGGTGCGCACCGGAGAGCTGCCGCTTCCCGACAGCCAGGTCTACGCCTATCAGCTCGCCGACCTCACGCTGCGCAAGGTGGCGACCGATCCCGACGGCCGCTTCACGTTCGCCGCGCTGCCCGCCGGGCTCTACAAGATCGTCGCCTTCAAGAAGGGCTTCGTGCCCGGCGTCGCCCTGCTGACGCGGGCGAGCGCCCAGGCGGTGCAGTTCCTGGAGGTCGAGCTGGAGAGCGACGCCGACGTCGACTCGGCGGCCGACTTCTGGACCGTCCGCAAGCAGATCCCCACCGATGTCCTGCGCGACATCGATCTGATGCTCGCCGCCGCCGACGCGACACCGGCGCTGGCGCCTCGAGTCGACCGCCTCTCCGCGCGGATGAGAGCGGTCACCGGCGTGGACTCGTTGGCCGCCGACGGCGCCCATGTTTCGGGCGGTCATCTGCAGGTGGCGAGCGCCCTCGACGACCTCACCCTCGGCGTCCAGGGGCACTTCGTCACCCTCGAGGGGCGCAACGGCCTGACCACCGAGGCGGACGGCCGCTCGCAGGCGGTGTCGGTCGACGTCGCCGGCTCCGGCTCGACGCGGATCCGCGTCAGCTCGATCGACAACCGGCTGCGCACCCCGGCGAGCGACGACGCCCGCATGGGGCTGCAGAGCCACCGGCTGTCGTGGTCCCGCGACCTCGGTCCGGGCGAGTCGCGCTTCGCCGCCCAGTACGTCGAGGAGGACAACTTCTACGCCGGTGCCGGCGTCACCGACCTGATCGGCCTGCCGGGCGGCAGCCGGATGTGGAACCTCGAAGGCAACTACACGATGTCGGTCGGCCAGCGATCGCGCGTCGAGGCGGGCTTCGTCTACCGCGACCGCGACATCGAGCTGATCGACTCCGAGTGGGGGTCGATGCTCCCCAGCGAGCGGGTCGAGCTGTTCGGTCGCGGCGGCACCACCGTCCACCCCTCGGTGCTGGTCGAGTACGGCGTCTATTCGACGATGCGCGACGGCACCGTGTCGCTGATGCCGCAGGGTGGCGTCGTCCTCAAGCTGGGCGACGACTGGCGCGCCGCCACCTCGGCGAGCCTCAAGATGCACGACGACCCGATCGAGGCGCGCCGCCTGAACGACTTCCACACCGGCTACTTCCGCGACTATGCGTCGTGCGAGCGGGCGGCCGCGGAGTGCTACCAGCTGGTGCTGTCGCGCTTCGCCGAGGACCAGGAGAAGCTGTCGATCGGTGCCATCCATCGCCGTTTCGACGAGTCGCTGCGCCTCCACTTCGACGAGAACTTCTTCAATTACCACGAGAACCTGCAGCTGGTTCGTGGCGACGCCGTGCCGGAACTGCAGTTCGCGCTCAACCAACGGCTCTCCCCCAACGTCCACGCGCGCTTCGAGTCGAACCTCGGCGCCGGCGGCGGTGGCGTGCTGGTGCTGAGCGACGAGCAGCCGTACGAGAACCAGGTGCGCTACCTCGTCACCTCGGTCGACACCCAGTTCGAGCAGACGGCGACCGGCGTCTTCGTCGCCTTCCATCACCTCCAGCAGCGGCTCGAGCCGGTCGAGAGCCGGCCGCTCGAGGAGCTGCTCGAGCTCGAGCGGCTGCAGCTGATGCTGACCCAGGACCTCGGTGTCCTGAGCGAGATCGCCTCCAACTGGGCGGTCCAGCTCAACATGGAGCTGTCGCGCGGCTCGCTCCCCGCCGGCGACGGCGACCTCGGCGACGACGGCGATCTGCGCAGCCGCATCACCGGCGGCCTCGCGGTCAGCTTCTAGCGTCCCGCGGCCCCCGGCACGGCGCCCTCCCCGCGGCGCACGGCACCCGTCCGCCCCGGCGGACGCCGACGTCGACGGTTCCTTGGATCCGGTCGGTTCGAATGGATCCAAGATTCTGGATTTTGGTGCTAAGTTACCGCTACGACATGGGTTTCTCGACCGTTCAAGAGGGTGATTCGTGGCACGGATCGTGCGTTCGGATCGGTGGAGTCGCTCGATGAGCCACCGCGCCCCTCGCCAGCAGCTGTTCCTCGTTCTCGCGCTGCTGGCCGCAGTGTGGGTGGCGGTGCTCGGCGCCATCAGCCTGAGCCGCAACGTCGGGGCGTTCCAGCAGGTCGGCTTCGACGCCGAGCCGGTCGGCGGCGCCTGGATGGTGACCTCGGTCGACGTCGCCGGCGCGGGGGTCGAGGCCGGTGACCGCATCGTGCTGGTCAACGGCGACCAGCCCTCGACCCGCGCCGAGCTCTTCGAGGGGCTGCGGGAGCGGCCGTCGAGCGACCTGCTGATCGAGCGCGGCGGGGTGCCGGCGACCGTCGCCTACGAGCGGCCGCCGCTCGCCATCGACTGGCACTACCTGCTGCTGGCGCTGATCGGCATCGGCTACCTCTTCATCGGCTTCTACACCCTGCTGCGCGACCGCCGCCGCGCCGGCCGCGTCTTCTACCTCTGGTGCCTCACCTCCGGTCTGGTCTACGTGGTGTCGGCACAGCCGCCGTTCGACGCCGCCGGCCGCCTGATCTACGTCTTCGAGGAGGTCGGGCGGATCCTGCTGGCGCCGCTCACCCTCCATCTGTTCGTCGTCTTCCCGCGGCCGCTGCCGCGCCTCGACCGCCGCCTCGGCTGGATCCCCTTCCTCTACCTCCCCGCCGCCTTCCTGCTCCTCGCCCAGGCCGACCTGATCCTCCAGGCCGGGCGCTG
Source organism: Thermoanaerobaculia bacterium (assembly GCA_052032135.1). Classification (GTDB taxonomy): domain Bacteria; phylum Acidobacteriota; class Thermoanaerobaculia; order Multivoradales; family JAHEKO01; genus CALZKB01. The sequence continues at coordinate 3,580 of JBPEXA010000506.1, forward strand.
GTTCGCCGGCGGCAACCTCGCCGCCGCCACCGCCGCCCTCGACCAGCTGGTGCTCTTCCACCTCGTCGGCTTCGCCCTCGCGGCGGCGATCGTGCTCGTCGCCCGCCTCTACCGGCGGCGCGACTCCGAGCCGCTGCGGCAGGCGGCGTGGGTGGCGGTCGGCATGCTCGGCGGCTACCTGCCGTTCCTCGTCCTCTACCTGCTGCCGCGATCGCTGGCGCTCGACTGGCCGCAGTTCCTCACCACCTTCGCCATCGCGCCGCTCGGGCTGGTGCCGCTGACCTTCGCCTACGCCATCCTGCGCTACAAGCTGTGGGACCTCGGCGCGGTGATCCGCGACACGCTGTCGCTCGCCACCACGGTGCTGATCGGCGTGCTCGGCTTCTCGATGGTCAACCTGTTGATCGGCCGCGCGGTGCCGGAGGGGGTGGTGCTCGGCCGCACGCTCCTCTCCTTCACCTCCGGGGTGCTGATCGCCGGCCTGATGCTGCCGACCCGGCGCCGCATCGGCGCCTCGCTCGAGCGGCTGCAGTACGGCGGCGCCTTCCGCCGCCGGCGCGGACTGGTCGAGTTCGGGCGCGAGATGCTCGAGGAGCGCGACCTCGAGCGGCTGTCGGGAGCGCTCACCGGTGAGCTCGCCGCCACCTTCGACCTCGATCGCATCAATCTCTACCTCGCCGACGGCGCGGAGCTCGCCCTGCAGCGCGCGGAGAGCGGCGTGCCGGCGGCGCTCCCGGACGACGCCTTCGACGACGACTTCTGGGCGAGCGAGGCGCGCAGCCTGTCGGCGGTCGCCCTCACCGATCGCCCGGCGCCGACCCTCGATCTCTACGCCGCCGGCTACCGCTACGCCTTCCCGCTGACCTCGCGCCAGCGCCGCATCGGCGTGCTGGTGATGGGCTACAAGCGCGGCGAGGCGGCGCTGTCGAGCGACGACCTCGACCTGGTGCGCAACTTCCTCAACCAGGTGGCGCTGGCGATCGACAACGCCCGCCTGCTCGGCACCGTCCGCCGCCAGCTCGGCGAGGTGTCGAGGCTGCGCGAGGCGACCGACGAGATCCTCGACTCCTCCCCCGCCGGCATCGCCCTGATCGACGGCGACGGCGTCATCCAGCGCGCCAACGCGGCGGTCGCCGAGCTGTTCGAGACCACCCCCGAAACGCTGGTCGGCCGCGATCTCGAGGGGCTGCTGGCGAGCCCGCTGCCGCGCTCCGACGAGGGGATCCGCGAGATCCGCTGGGCCGACGTCGGCGGCGGCGACCACTACCTGCAGCTCAGCGTCGCGCCGCTGGCGACCGAGGACGACGGCGCCTCGGTGGTGATGATCCACGACGTCTCGCAGCGAGTGGCGATCGAGAACGCGTTGAAGGAGCGCGAGCGGCTGGCGTCGCTCGGCATGCTCGCCGCCGGCGTCGCCCACGAGGTCAACACCCCGATCACCGGCATCTCCTCCTACGCCCAGATGCTGCTCGCCTCGACCCCGGAGGACGACCCCCGCCACGATCTGCTGCGCAAGGTCGAGCGGCAGACCTTCCGCGCCTCGCGGATCGTCAACAACCTGCTCGAGTTCTCGCGCGACCGTCCCCGCGAGCCGCGACCGGTGTCGCTCAACTTCGTCGTCGAGGAGTGCCTCGACCTGCTGAAGGAGCGGCTGCGCGACGGCTCGATCGAGCTCGACTTCGCGGCGCCGGAGCGCGAGCTGACCGTGCTCGGCAACGACGGCGAGCTGCTGCAGGTGTTCACCAACCTGGTGGTCAACGCCACCGACGCGATGCGCGACGGCGGGCGGCTGACGGTCCGCTTCGAGGAGACCGACGAGTGGATCGTCGTCTCGATCGAGGACACCGGCTCCGGCATCCCGATGGAGCAGCTGGAGCAGATCTTCCAACCCTTCTTCTCCACCAAGCTGAACGAGGGCGGCACCGGGCTCGGCCTGTCGATCAGCTACAACATCGTGCAGCGGCACGGGGGACGCCTGCGGGTCGCCAGCGTCCCCGGCGAGGGCAGCACCTTCTTCGTCGAGCTCCCCAGCATCGAAAGCTGACCAGGCTCCCATGCGCATTCTCATCGTCGACGACGAAGAGGTCTTGCAGGACGTCCTCACCTCGCTGCTGCGGGGCGAGGGGTATGAGACGGTCAGCGCGCGATCGGGGGAGGAGGGGCTCGAGGTGCTGCGCCAGGGCGACGTCGACCTGGTGCTGCTCGACCTCATGCTGCCGGGGATGTCCGGCCAGGAGGTGCTGCAGCAGATCCGCAAGGAGGATCCCGGCCAGGTGGTGGTGGTGATCACCGCCTACTCGTCGGTCGAGAGCGCGATCGACGCCATGCGCGAGGGGGCGTTCCACTACATCCCCAAGCCGTTCAAGAACGAGGAGGTGCTGCTCACCGTCCGTCAGGGGCTCGAGCAGCGGCGGCTGAAGAAGGAGAACCGCACGCTGCGCGACCAGCTGCAGCAGCGCTACGCCTTCGACAACATCATCGGCAAGTCGAAGGCGATGCAGAAGGTGTTCGACCTCATCCGTCTGGCGGCGCCCGCCAAGAGCAACCTGCTCATCCTCGGCGAGAGCGGCACCGGCAAGGAGCTGGTCGCCAAGTCGATCCACCTCAACTCCCGCCGCTCCGACGGCCCCTTCGTCACCGTCAACTCGGGGTCGATGCCCCCCGACCTGCTGGAGAGCAATCTCTTCGGCCACGAGCGGGGGGCGTTCACCGGCGCGGTGACCGCCAAGAAGGGGCTGTTCGAGGCGGCCGACGGCGGCTCGATCTTCTTCGACGAGATCGGCAACATCCCGATCGACACCCAGTCGAAGCTGCTGCGGGTGATCCAGGAGAAGGAGTTCATGCGGCTCGGCGGCGTCGAGACGCTGACCGCCGACGTGCGCATCATCGCCGCCACCAACGCCGACCTCGAGGCGACGGTCCAGGACGGCAGCTTCCGCGAGGACCTCTTCTACCGCCTCAACGTCATCACCGTGAACCTCCCCCCGCTGCGCGATCGGCCGGAGGACATCCCGCTGCTCGCCCGCGCCTTCCTCGAGAAGTTCTGCGACGAGAACGAGAAGCGGCTCGACGGCATCAGCTCGGAGGCGATGGAGCTGCTGATGGACTACCACTGGCCCGGCAACGTGCGCGAGCTCGAGAACGTGATCGAGCGGGCGGTGGTGCTGTCGACCGGCGACGTCGTCGACGTCGAGCTGCTCTCGCCGGCGGTGCGCCAGAAACGGGGCGAGGGCGACTTCGACGAGACGCTGCCGCCCGAGGGGCTGCCGCTCAAGGAGGCGGTCGCCAACTACGAGCGGCGGATGATCGTGCGCGCGCTGCAGGCTTCCGGCGGAGTGCAGAAGAAGGCGGCCGAGATGTTGAAGGTGAAGCCGACGACGCTGCACGAGATGATGAAGCGGTTGTCGGTGACGGTCGATCAGATCGTCAGTTAAGCGTCGACTGGGGTGGCCGGCTCCGGCCGCCAGTGGAACGCCGACTCCAGGGGGGCGCTCGCGCGTCCTCGGTGATTGGACGGGCAGCGCGCGGCTC
>JBPEXA010000507.1:0-7427 GCA_052032135.1 Thermoanaerobaculia bacterium
AGCTCGGAGGCGAGCCGCACGTTGTGACCGCGCTTGCCGATCGCCAGCGAGAGCTGATCGTCCTCGACGATGACGTCGAGGTGCGGCTCCTCACCCTGGTGGGTGACGGAGACGCGGGTGATGCGGGCGGGCGCCAGCGAGCTCTGCGCGAAGGTGACGAGATCCTCGGAGTACTCGATGATGTCGATCTTCTCCCCGCGCAGCTCGCGGATGATCGACTGCACCCGCGACCCCTTCATGCCGACGCAGGCGCCGACCGGATCGACGTCCCGCTCACGGCTGAAGACGGCGACCTTCGCCCGCTCTCCGGGCGCGCGCACGGCGGCCTTGATCTGCACCGTGCCGTCGTAGATCTCCGGCACTTCCATCTCGAACAGCTTGACCAGCAGCCGGGGGTCGGTGCGCGAGAGGATCACCTGCGGCCCCTTCGGCTGGGTGTGGACGTCGACAATCACCGCACGGATGCGCTCGCCCTGACTGTAGCGCTCGTGGCGCGACTGCTCGCTGCGCGGCACCACCGCCTCGGTGCGGCCGAGATCGACGATGATGTCGCCGCGCTCGAACCGTTTGACAGTGCCGTTGACGACCTCGCCGACGCGATCGATGAACTCGTTGTAGACCTTCTCGCGCTCCGCCTCGCGGATCCGCTGGTAGAGGACCTGCTTCGCCGACTGGGCGGCGATCCGGCCGAGGCCTTCGGTCGATACCGGGATGTGGATCTCGGTGCCGATCTCCGCCTCGGGGTCGTGATCGCGTGCCTCCTCGACCGTCCACTCCGCCTGCGGGTCTTCGACCTCCTCGACCACCTGCTTGACGATGTAGGCGGAAAAGGTGCCGTTCTCGCGATCGAACTCGGCGCGCACCGGCGCCTTGATCCGGTGCTGCTTCTTGGCGGCGGACGCCATCGCGTCCTCGAGCGCGGAGATCCAGCGATCGAGGTCGATGTCGCGTTCCCGCGCAGCCTGTTGGAGGGCCTCCTCGAGCCGGAATTCGGGGGTTTGCGTAGCCATCGTGTTCTAGTGCCTCAGGGTTGGGAGAACTGGGGGACGAGACGTGCGGTCTCGATGGAGCTCAGGGGGATCTCGATCGACTCGTGATCGGTCGACACCCGGATCGTCTCTGGATCGCCCTCCGGCCGGCACCCTTCGAGGACGCCGACCACCGTCCGCTTGCCGTCCGCGGGATGGTAGGTGACGCGCACCACCTCGCCGGTGAAGCGCGCGTAGTCGCGCGGGCGGTACAGCTTGCGGTCGAGGCCGGGGGACGTCACTTCGAGGGTGTAGCGGTCGCGGCCCCAGTCGGCGACGTCGAGCAGGGCGGAGGTCTGGCGCGAGACGGTCTCGCAGTGCTCCAGCCGCACTCCCTCCGGGTGGTCGATCACCACCTGAAGGACGCCGCCCTTGAAGTCGACGGCGAGCAGCTCGCAGCCGGCCGACTCGGCGATGGCGGCGATCTCCTGTTCGAGATCCTGATCCAGCGCGTCCATGGGAGAGATGAGGGTTCGGATCGCGGTCGCCTGGGACAAAAAAAAGCGGGCCGGAAAAGCCCACTTCATCGACGATCCGCGATGCAGTGTCGGCGGGAGTATAGCGCCTGTCGAGCCCCCGTACAACCGCCGTCTCCCGGCTCGAGGCGGACGCCGGATCGGGCGGCGCGCCGGTCGTCGAGGGGCGCCAATTTGGCGCGCCGTCCTGATGCCGAAGAGCGCATCCGCGCGGCCCGGTGAGGCGTAGGAGTTGGCAGCCGCCTTGCTTATACGATTCGGCGGCTGATGGAATGGCCACCGATCGAATTGGAGACGAGAACCGCATGGGCAACGACGTGAAGCGACAGACGACGACCGCGGCGCTGGTGTTCGGCGCCGTCCTTTTCGGCATGATCCTCGCCGGCGGCCTGGAGATGACGCCGCAGGCGGCCTCGCAGAGCACGGCGGTCGGCGCTCAGCAGCCGGTCACCGCACAGGCCCCCGGCCTGCCCAGCCTCGCGGACCTCGTCGAGCAGCTGTCGCCGGCGGTGGTGTCGATCGACGCCAGCTCGTTCGAAACCGCCGACGAGCGCGGCATGCGGCAGCCGTTCGAGTTCTTCATGGGCCCCCGTGGCCCCCAGCCCGACGATCAGCGCGAGTTCCGCCGCGACTCGGGCGGCAGCGGCTTCCTGGTGTCCGCCGACGGCTTCGTGGTGACCAACAACCACGTCATCCGCGGCGCCGAGCGGCTCAAGGTGCGGATCGACGGCCGGGAGCACGACGCCGAGGTGCGGGGCACCGATCCCGCCACCGATCTCGCCCTGCTCAAGATCGAGTCGAACGAGGTCTTCCCCTACCTGGCGCTCGGCGACAGCCGCGGCCTGCGGCCGGGTGACTGGGTGATGGCGATCGGTTCCCCCGCCGGGCTCGACAACTCGGTGACCGTCGGCGTGGTGAGCGCCAAGCAGCGTCGGATCGGTATCTCGAGCGAGACGACGTCGTTCGAGAACTTCATCCAGACCGACGCGGCGATCAACTTCGGCAACTCCGGAGGGCCGCTGCTCAACCTCGCCGGCGAGGTGATCGGCATCAACACGGCGATCAACTACGGCTCGGAGAACATCGGCTTCGCGGTCCCCGTCAACACCCTCAAGACCGTGCTGCCGCAGCTCAAGGAGCACGGGAGGGTGCGACGCGGCTTCCTCGGCCTCAGCGTCAACGACCTCGGTCCCGAGGCGGCGGAGGCGTTCGGCCTCGACTCCACGGACGGCGCCCTGGTGATGGGCGTTACCGACGGCATGCCCGCCGACGAGGCGGGGATCGAGGTCGGCGACATCGTCCTGCGGGTCGACGACGAGGAGATCTCGAGCACCCGCGAGCTGATCGACTACGTGTCGGCGAAGGGCCCGGACGCCGAGGTGGAGCTCGAGGTGCTGCGCGACGGCGAGCGCGTCCGCCGCAAGGTGGTGCTCACCGAGCGGACGCTCGAATCCGACGAAGAGCCGACGGAGGACGAGGACGACAGCGGCGGCATCGAGTGGCTGGGGATCCGCTATCAGGATCTCGGCCCGTCGCAGCGGGGGCTGCACGGCATCCCCGACGACGTCGACGGCGTGTGGATCACCGAGGTGTCGCCCCGCAGCCCGCTCTACGACGCCGGGGTGCGAGCCGATCAGGTGATCTCGATCATCGCCAGCGTCAACGGGCAGTCGGTCTCGGGGGTCGCCGAGATGGAAGCGATCATCGCCGACGCTCCCTCCGGATCGCGGTTGCGGCTCTTCGTCCGCCGCTTCGCCAACGGGCGCGAGGGGCAGCCGCTGTTCGCCTTCCCCAACAAGCCCTGACGCCCGCGGCGGGTGGCACCGGGACGGGCCGGCAGCGCGGCGACCTCGCCGCGGGCCGGCTCGCCTCGTGCAGCCCAGCCGTTTTTGCGGTGCCGGACGTGGCATAATCCGACGTCGGCCGGCGCGCGATGGCGACCGGCAGGCCGGCAGACGGATCAGTCCGCGTGGAGAAACCGAAGGCATCGACCGAGGCGCTCGCGGTGGCGGGTGACGTCGACGTTTCGACGCTCGACGAGATCGGCCTGGCGGTGATCGAGATCAGCGGTCTGCAGGTGCAGGCCGCCAACCGGCCGGCGATCGAGCTGTTCGGCGAGGCGATCGTCGGCCGCGGCTTCTGGGACACCTTCGAGCCTCGCGACCGCGGCAGCGTCTCGGAGGCGCCGCCGCTCTCCGAGGTGGCGACCGTTCGCGCTCGGGTCGGCGACGCCGAGGGGCGGGCGTACATGGTCCACTGGCTCGGCCGCCGGGCGGGCGACGGCAGCGCCTTGATGGTCGACATGACGCAGCAGGCGCGCGTCGAGCGCGCGCTCGCGCTGCGGCTGCGGGAGGTGGCGCGGTCGCACCGCGGCGGCGGGGTGACGAGCTGGGAGCTCGACCTCCGCACGCTCAACGTCGCCATTCCGCATCGCCTGCCGGAGCGCTTCGGCAGCTCGATCCGCTCACTGACCTTCGAGCAGGTGCTCGAGATGATCCACCCCAACGACGTGCAGGACGTCAAGAGCGCCCTGCGGCGGGCGATCGAGCAGGGGCGACTCGCGGTCGACGTCCGCTTCGTCGACACCGAGGGGGGCGAGCACTGGACCGAGCTGCGCGGCAAGGCGGTGCGCGACGCCAACGGCGACGCCGTCGCGGTGAGCGGCGTGTCGATCGGCCTCGGCGCGGCCGGCCGCCGCAGCTCGCAGCTCGAGGGGCAGTTGGCGCTGCACATGGCGCTGCTCGACCACCTCGCCGACGGGGTGGTGCGGATGGACTCGAAGGGCGACATCGTCGCCCTCAACTCGGCCGCCGAGCGGATGACGCGCTGGCGGGCCGAGGAGGCGCTCGGTCGCGCGGTCGCCGCCGTCGTGCGGCTGGTCGACGAGGAGTCCGGGGACAAGATCGAGATCGACCCCGACGCTCCGTGGTACGAGGCGATCAACAGCCGGCTGATCCGCCGCGACGGCAGCGAGCTGCCGGTGCGCTGCGAGGTGCGCAAGTTCGAGACCGGCGAGGGCGAGCCGGTGTGGGTGATCGAGCTGCGCGACCTCTCGGAGCTGCGGGGCCTCGAGAGCCAGATGCTCTTCCGAGCCACCCACGACGGGCTGACCGGGCTCTACGATCGCGTCGAGTTCGAGCGCCGGCTCGGCGAGGCGCTCAACGAGGCGCGCAACGAGGGGCGGGCGCACGCCCTCTGCTACGTCGACCTCGACAACTTCAAGATCATCAACGACACCTGCGGCCATCTGGCGGGCGACGAGATGCTGAAGCAGATCGGGTCGCTGCTGCGCTGCAACTTCCGCGGCACCGACACCCTCGGGCGGTTGGGGGGCGACGAGTTCGGCGTGCTGCTCACCGACTGCCCGCTGCCGAAAGCGCAGGACATCGCGACCTCCCTGTGCAAGGACGTCAAGATGTTCCGCTTCTCCTGGGAAGACAAGGTGTTCAACGTCACCGCGAGCGTCGGGCTGGTCGCCATCGACGGCCAGGCGGCGAGCGTCGCCGAGGTGATCGGCGCCGCCGACGGCGCCTGCTACATCGCCAAGACCAACGGCGCCAACCGGGTCGAGGTCTACCGGCCCGACGACAGCGCGCTCTCCGAGCGCCGCGATCAGCTCGAGCTGGCGCAGGCGGTCCAGCAGGCGCTGGCGACCGACACCTTCGAGCTCTTCGGGCAGCCGATCAAGCCGCTCTACGACCGCGAGCGCAGGATCATCGAGCTGCTGCTGAGGATGCGGGACGAGAACGGCGAGATCGTCCTGCCGTCGGAGTTCATGCTGGTGGCCGAAGGGCACGGGCTGGCGGCGATGATCGATCGGTGGGTGGTCAGCAAGGCGCTCGAGGAGCTCGCCGAGCACGGCGACGCCCCAGGCTTCGACAACGCGGCGTTCGCGATCAATCTCTCCGGGCAGTCGCTGGGCGACGAGACCTTCCTCCAGTACGTCACCGAGCAGTTCGAGAACTCGCGCGTCGACCCGACGCGCGTCTACTTCGAGATCACCGAGACCGCGGCGATCTCCCACCTCGGTCGCGCCATGCGCTTCATCACCGCGCTGCGCGGGATCGGCTGCGTCTTCGTGCTCGACGACTTCGGCGCCGGGCTCAGCTCGTTCGGCTACCTGCGCAACCTGCCGGTCGGCCTCATCAAGATCGACGGGCAGTTCGTCAAGGGGCTCACGCGCGATCCGATCCAGCGCGCTCTGGTGGAGGCGATCAACCAGATCGGCCACGTGATGCAGATGCGCACCGTCGCAGAGTCGGTCGAGAACGAGGAGACCCTCAAGGCGCTGCACACCATCAAGGTCGACTACGCCCAGGGCTTCCACGTCGCGCGGCCGGCGCCGCTCGCCGATCTGCGCGCGGCGAGCCGCGTCTGACGTCCCCGAGACGCGGACGGCGGCCCGGTTTGGGGGCCGACGTGGGGCGCCGGACCCCCTGCTAGACTGCCGCCGATGGACGGTGGAGGTTGATGGCACCGAACGCGGAAGCGGTGCGCGGCGTGGTGCTCGTCGTCGACGACGAGGCGGCGATCCGCGACAGCCTGCGGATGATCCTCGAGTTCGAGGGGTACCGCGTCGAAGAGGCGGGGGGCGGCCGCGAGGCGCTCGCCGCCATCGCGCGGACGCCTCCCGACGCCGTGCTGCTCGACATCAAGATGCCCGAGATGGACGGGCTCGACGTGCTGTCGGCGCTGCGCGAGCGCGGCTACGACATGCCGGTGGTGATCATCACCGGTCATGGCGACGTGTCGACCGCGGTCGAGGCGACGCGCCGCGGGGCGTACGACTTCTTCGAGAAGCCGCTCGAGCGCGATCGGGTGCTGGTCAGCCTGCGCAATGCCGTCGAGAGCTACCGGCTCCAGCAGGAGGCGGTGGCGCCGGTCAGCGAGGAGCTGATCGGTTCGTCAGTGGCCATGCGCCAGCTGCGGGCGACCATCGAGAAGGCGGCACCGACGCCCGCCACCGTGCTGATCACCGGCGCGAGCGGCACCGGCAAGGAGCTGGTGGCCGCGGCGATCCATCGGCAGAGCCAGCGCAGCTCCCGTGCCCTGGTGCAAGTCAACTGCGCCGCCATCCCCGAGGAGCTGATCGAATCCGAGCTCTTCGGGCACGAGAAGGGGAGCTTCACCGGCGCCGTCCGCAAGCAGGTCGGCAAGTTCGTCGCCGCCGACGGCGGCACCATCTTCCTCGACGAGATCGGCGACATGTCGGCCCGCACCCAGGCCAAGGTGCTGCGCGTCCTGCAGAGCGGTGAGGTGGAGCCGGTCGGCGCGCAGCAGACGGTGACCGTCGACGTGCGGGTGATCGCCGCCACCAACCGCGACCTCGAGCGCTCGATCGCCGACGGCGAGTTCCGCGAGGATCTCTTCTACCGCCTCAACGTGGTGCCGATCCGCACCCCGCCGCTGCGCGAGCACCTCGAGGACGTCCCCGAGCTGATCGACTATTTCGTCCGCCGTTACGCCCGCTCGAACAACTACAAGGCGAAAGAGTTCACCGAGGGCGCCGTCGAGCAGCTCAAGGCGCTGCCGTGGCGGGGCAACGTGCGCGAGCTGCGCAACGTCGTCGAGCGGCTGCTGATCCTCGCGCCGGAAGAGACCGTGCGGCGGGAGGACGTGGTGACCGCGCTCGGCGACGGCCGCGAGGACCTCAGCGGCGCGCTGGCGGCGGCGACCACGTTGCGGGAGTTCCGGTCGACCGCCGAGCGGCTCTTCCTGGTGCGCAAGCTGCGCGAGAACGGCTGGAACGTCACCGCAACGGCGCGCTCGATCGACACTCCGCGGAGCAATCTGTACAAGAAGATGGAGCAGTACGGGATCGAGCGGGAGGCGGCGAGTGCCGATGCGGCCGATTCGACCGAGGTCGCGCCTTGACCGGCTTTTTCGACCGTTGCTAGCATCCGCCGAGCGGCGAGGCCTCGCC
>JBPEXA010000508.1:0-6548 GCA_052032135.1 Thermoanaerobaculia bacterium
CGGCGAAGCGCGCGCCGGCGACCTTGGCGGCCCGCTCGAAGTCGAGGATGCCGAGCTGCGGGCCGAGGTCCCAGTGCGCCTGTGGCTCGAAGTCGAAGCGGGGCGGCTCGCCGACGCGGCGCTCTTCCCGGTTGGCCGCCTCGTCGTCGCCTCGCGGCACGGTGGGATGCGGCAGGTTGGGCAGGGAGAGCTCGAGGGCGCGGAGCGCCCGGTCGGCGTCGCCGACCGTCGCCTCGAGCTCGGCGATCTCCCCCTTGAGCCGCCCGACCTCGGCGATCGCCGCCTCGGCGTCGTCGCCCTTCGCCTTGAGGGCGCCGATCGCCTTGCTCGCTTCGTTGCGCTGCCGCTTGAGCTCCTCGAGGCGGGAGAGCGTCTGCCGCCGCCGCTCGTCGAGGTCGCCGAACTCCTCGAGCAGCTCCGCCTCGACGCCGCGGGAGGCCATCCCGGCGCGCACCTCGGAGGAGGGATCACGGAGCAGCTCACGGCTCAGCATGGTGCGGGAGTCTACAAGAACGCATGAGATGATCCGCGCGTTGTCCGCCGACCGAGAATCTCCGTTTCCCCGTCGCGCCGAGGTGCCGAATCTCCTGGCGCGGTTGATCGTGGTGGCGGCGGTGATGGCGGTCGGCGGCATCCTCGCCGGCTCCCATCCCGATCCGGCGACGGCCGCCGAGAGCGCCTATCTGTCGCGGCTGGCGAGCTGGGTGCTGTTCGCGCTGGCGGTCGGGTCCGCCCGCTCCACCCTGCCGGTGGTGGTCGGCGGTGGCGCGCTCGCCGTGCTGCTGTGGATGCCCGCCGCGGAGGGCACCCGTGGCGTCGCGGCGCTGGCGATCCTGGTCGCTGTGCTCGCCGCCTCGTCGGTGCTCGCGGTCCGCGGTCGGCGGTCGCTGGCGGCGGTCGAAGCGTCGGCGCTGGCGATCGGTTGGCAGGCGGTGCTGCGCAGCGAGCGGTTCATCGACCTGGCGATCGACCTGCAGGCGGCGATCTGGATGGTCGGCCTGCCGGTCCTGTTCGGCATCGCCACCGCTCACCTCTCTCGCCGCGACCGATGGGGGGCGGTGATCGCCGCCGCCGCCCTGCTGCCGCTGACGCCCGGTGCCGGCGTCGTGCCGACCGCAGTGATCGCCTGCCTGGCGGTGACCGCTGGACGGCCGGCGTCACCGGCCGCGATGGCGGTGGTGACCATCGCCGCGCTGGCGGCGGTCGGCTGGCGGGCCCCGGAGGCGGTGGCGCCGCTGGTGGTGGCGGTGATCGCCGCCATGTCGTCCTGGGTCGGCGTCCGCTGGTGGCCGGTGGGCGCGGCGGCGGCGTGGTGTCTGATGGCGCGCTGGACGCTCGACGGGCTGACGATGGCGACCACCGCGGGGTGGCTGGCGCTCAGCCTGCCGGCGATCTGGCTGGTGCCGTCGGCGGCGCGACGGATGGCGCTCGCAGCGCTGCTACTGGCGCTGGCGGCGCCGTCGGTGGCGGCACTCGCTCCCGCCGTCGGCGTGGCGGCGCTGGCGATCGGCGCCGGCGGGCGGCGAGCGGTGGGGCAGCGATCGTGGAGCCTGGCGGTGCTGGCCGTCGCCGCGCTGGCGGCGGCCTATCCGTGGTGGCGTGGACCGCTCCTCGGCCTGTTCGACGGTCAGCGCACCTGGGGCTGGGTGCTGCTCGCCCTGCTGCTGGCGCTGGCGATGCGGCCCCGCTCGTCACCGGTATGGGCGGCGCCGCTGGCGGCGGTGGTCGGACTGACGTTGCTCCCCGCCCCCGGCCGTGAGCTGCTCGTGGAGCCGGAGGTGCTGGCCGGCGATCGCAGCGGGTGGCAGCGTCAGCTCGGCGGCGAGACGGTCGAAGAGGTGGTGATCGACGCCTTCCTCACCGCCCCCGCCAACGGTCCCGGCTGGACGACGGCGACCGTGCGGCTGGCGACCGCGGAAGGGGTCGAGGCGTGGCCGATCCGTAGCGGCATCGACCTCGCTCCATGGGACGCCCGGATGCCGACTCCGGCACCGTGGCTCAGCTGGGTGACGGCGGACGGCTCGGTCGCCCACCGCTACCGGCTGCGGCGGCGGATCGAGCCGCCGCTGGCGGCGACCGCCATCGAGATCGAGAAGGACCCGGGGCTGCGCAACGAGGCGGGCATCGTCGTGCTCGGAGTCGCGACGCGGTGAGCGCGCTGCTGATCGGCGTCGCGATCGCCGTCGTCGGCCTCGCCGTCGTCGAGGCGATGGCGGCACGGGCGGGGGGTCGGCGGTGGCGGCCGGCACGGCGGCGGGCACTGCTCGGCTCGCTCGCGGCGCTGTTGGTCGCGGCCTACGTCACGCCCGGATTCGGGCTGCGCTACGGGGCGGGGCTGGTGCCGAGATTGTTGACCGCGGCGCTGGCGCTGCTGCTCGCCGCCTACCTGTGGCAGCTGCTCCCCCGTCTGCGGCCGCTGCTCGGCACCTCGTTGCCGGCGCGACCGCCGGCGGTGTTCTTCGTGCTGCCGTTGGTGGTCTACCTGTCGTGGATGCCGTGGGCGACCGCCGAGCGGCCGCCGGACGGCGACGAGCCCTACTACCTGCTCGTCACCCACAGCCTGGTCGAGGACTTCGATGCCGACCTGGCGAACAACTACCGCGAGCGCGATTCGCTGCGCTTCCTCGATCGCGCGCTGGAGCCGCAGCCGGGCGACCCGATTGGCCCTGGCGGCGAGCAGTACTCGCGCCACAACGTGCTGCTGCCGGCGCTGCTGGCGCCCGCCTATGCGGCGGCCGGCAAGCACGGCGCGCTCGCCGTCATGTGCGCGCTCGCCGCCCTGCTCTGCTGGTGGACGCTGCGACTGGCGCGGCATTGGTACGCCGAGCGCCCCGGCCCGGTGCTGATCGCCTGGTTCGTCCTCGCCTTCACCTCTCCGCTGCTCCTCTACTCCCATCAGGCGTGGGTGGAGGTGCCGGCGGCACTGCTGATGACGATCGCGCTCGACGCCGTCTGGGGCCTCGACGGTGATCGTCGTTCCGCCGCCCGCCGCTGGTGGCTGCTGCTCGTGCCGCTGGCGGTGCTGCCGCTGCTCAAGATGCGCTTCCTGCTCATCGTGCTGCCGCTGCTGGCGCTCGCCGCCTGGCGCCTCGGCCGCCGTCGCCGACGGCTCGCCCTCGGGGTGCTGGCGGGCATGGTGGCGCTGGCGCTCGGCATCCTGTGGTTCAACAACGTCACCTACGGCAACCCGCTGAAGTACCACGACATCAGCAAGCTGAGCTTCTACTGGACCGAGCCGGCGCGGTATCCGCGGGGGCTCGCCGGGCTGTTCTTCGACGGCGCGTTCGGCCTCTTCGCCACCGCCCCCGCCTGGTTGCTGCTGGTCGCCGGTCGGCCGCGCCCGGCGTTGGTCTGGCAGTCGATGCTGCTGACCGGCCCCTATCTCATGGCGCTGATCCCCCGCAGCGAGTGGTACGGCGCGTGGTCACCCCCCTTCCGCTACGGGGTCTTCGCCCTCTCCCTGATGACGCTGCTGCTGGCCGCCGCCTTCGAGCGCCGGCGAGGGGCGGGCCCGCGACTCCTCTTCGGTCTGCTGGGGTCGTCGACCGCGGCGCTCACCGCGCTGTGGGTGATGCGACCCGGTTGGACCTACAACTTCGCCCACGGCCGCAGCCACCTGATCGACGTGCTGTCGACGGCGCAGGGGGCGGACGTCAGCCGCTTCCTCCCCAGCGCCCTGCGCCCCAACCTCGCGTTGTGGATCTGGCCGCCGGTGGCTCTCGGCTTGGTCTGGCTTCTCGCCCGCTGGCGACGGCCGGCCCACACCTTCTGGCTCGGCGCCGCGCTGCCGTTCGCCGGTCTGGTGACGCTGGCGGGGGCCGCCCACCAGCTGCCGACGCGCGTCATCGAGGCGGAGGACCCCGTCGTCGTACGCTCCGGCGGCACGCTCTTCCCCGAGCAGTGGGTGACGGCGCGCACCCGCTACCGCGGAGGGTGGCGGCTCGGCAGCGGCCAGCGGCTCGAGATCCCGGTGGTGGCGGGCGGTCGCGGGTGCGATCTCGAGATCGACCTGCGCCGCGTCGGCAGCAAACCGGCGCGCACCTTTCTCAAGGCGGCGGCCGCCGGCTCGCCGACCATGGTGCGGACGAAGCTCGAGAAATCGAACCGGTGGACGACGGTGAAGCTCCCCGCCATCGACTGGCCGGAGGGGGTCGATCGCCTGACCGTCGAGGTGCGGATGCCGCGGGGGGCGAAGCCCGACGCCGGGGTGATCATCGATCGTCTGCGCTTCGCCTGGTCGGAGGCACCACCGCCGCCGCGCCGGAAACGGCAGCGCGCCGCATCGCCAGCAGCTCGAGAGTCGTCTCGATGACGGCGGCGAGAGGGCGCGGATCGGCCCGTCCGGTGCCGGCCAGCTCGAAGGCGGTGCCGTGGTCGACCGAGGTGCGCAGGAAGGGCAGCCCGACGGTCCAGTTGGTCGCCGCGCCGAAGGCGGCGGTCTTGACCGCGATCAGACCCTGATCGTGGTAGAGGGCGAGCACCCAGTCGAAGGCGCCGCGGCGCGCCCGGGCGAACAGCGAGTCGGCGCTCTCCGGTCCGTGGGCGTCGATCCCGCGTTCGCGCGCCGACTGGATCGCGGGAGCGAGCAGTCGCGACTCCTCGTCCCCCATCAGCCCCCCCTCTCCGGCGTGGGGATTGAGGCCGGCGACGGCGATCGAGCCCGAGGTCGATCGCGCCAGGCAGCCGAGGGCTGCGTCGACCGCCTCGGTGGTGATCGCCGCCAGCGCCTCGGAGAGCGGCAGGTGGGTGGTGAGCAGCGCGACCCGCAGATCGGGGGCGAGGAACGCCATCAGGTAGTCGCGTCCGTAGCGCTCGAGTCCGCACGCCGCGGCCAGATGATCGGTGTGGCCGCGGAAGCTCGCGTCGACATGGGTGGCAATCGACAGCTTGCTCACCGGCGCGGTGATGAGGGCGTCGACGGTTCCCGAGGCGGCGAGCTCGATGCCGAGGTCGAGGGCGGCCAGCGCGCCGCCCGCATCGGCGGCCGTCGGCGCCCCCGGGGTCACCGTCCGCCCGACGCCGACCGGGTCGATGGCGGCGATCTCGCCGCGGCCGACGGCCGGCGGCCGCTCGACCGCCGGCAGCCAACGCAGCCGGTCGGTGTCGAGGCCGAGCGGCCGGCACGCCTCGATCGCCGACCGCTCGGCGATCACCAGCGGACGCCAGGGGGCGCCGCCGTCGACGGCGAGCGCCACGCGCAGCACGATCTCGGGCCCGATCCCCGCCGGATCGCCCTGGGTCAGCGCGAGAACCGGTGGCGACGGTTCGCTCAACGGCTCACCCGGCGCCGGCTCCGCGGCCGCCGCTGGTCAATCGTCGTCTTCGCGCCGCCGCCGCAGCTCCGCCTGCTTGAACATGTAGCGGATGTTGCGCTTGGGCAGCAGCAGGTTGGGCTCACGCTGCCGATTGAGCTTGATCGAGTTCTTGTCGTACCACTCGATCCAGCCTTGGAGCTGCTCGTCGTTGTTGAGCACCACGATCATCGGCGTGCGCGCCGCCATCTGCTTGAGGTAGTAGAACTCCTCGGCATTCGTCTGTTCCGGGGGTGTCTGCTTGCGACGCACCACTCTCGAACCCTCACGCCCTCGATCGCCCGCTCCCGGTCGGATCAACTTGCGGGATGCTCCATCAGACATGCGGTCGGTTCTCCGGTTTCTTGCGCTTTTTGCGCAGGGGTGGGTACTGGTCGTCTTCGTACGCCAGGCAGCACAGGAGACGTCCGCACTGCCCCGAAATCTTGGACGGGTTGAGGCTCAAGCTCTGCCGCTTGGCCATCTGGATCGAGATCGGGCGGAAGTCGGTCATCCAGGTCGAGCAGCACAGCGTCTGACCGCACACCCCGACCCCTCCCAGCAGCTTCGCCTCGTCTCGCGAGCCGAGGTGGACCATCTTGATCTTGGCGGCGAACCGCTGAGCGGTGTCGCGCACCAGCTGGCGGAAGTCGATCCGCTCGTCGGCGGTGAAGAAGACCCTGGCGCGCTTGCTGTTGAGCGAGAAGGCGACCTTGCTGATCTTCATGTCGAGCTCGAGGTGACGGGCCCGCTCGCGCAGATAGAGCTTGGCCGCCGACTCGTTGGAGCGCTTGCGGTCGTACGAGCGCGTGTCGTCGTCGGAGGCGCGGCGGGCGATCGACCGCGCGCTCGATTTCTGGCACGGCTTGAAGACCGGCATCGGCGACTGCTCGACGCGGCCGTAGGACGGACCGTCGTCGAGCTCGACGATCACCGCCTCGCCCTTGGCGAAGATCGCGCCGCCCGAACGGCAGAGCGTCAGATTGGTCTCTTCGTCGAAGCGGACGCCGACGTAGCTGTCCTCGACAGCGGTCGACATCCCCTGAAAGCTACAGCCACTGCATCCTGACATGGTGCGCGAGCACTCCCATGCGCGCCTGGAACCGGGAGCGCCGGCTCCGCGCGCGCCATCTCAAACCGACCAACTTCGCTGCAACTCCAACGGTCACAGGAAACTAGCGCCATTATGGCGCGAGCGCGACGAGGCGTCAAAGTCTGGGGGAAGAGAGATATGCGAGAGCCGCGCTCAGCGAGTCG
>JBPEXA010000509.1:0-6552 GCA_052032135.1 Thermoanaerobaculia bacterium
ATCAGCGTCGCCACCTCGGTCTTGATGTCGTCGGCGTCGAAGCTCGGCGCCTCGGGGGCGGCCGGCTCGCCCGGCCACGGCTGGCGGTTGTCGGCGTCGTGGCTGTACTTGCCCCCCGCCGGGCTGCCGTCCTCCATCAGCAGCCCGCTGTCGCGGCGCACGCGACGGTAGAAGCGGTCCATCCGCCACGGTGGATCGCCACAGCTCTCCTCGAACTGCTCGGTCGTCGTCAGCCAGCCGTCGTGATCGACGACCTCGATGGCGCCGTCGTCGACCAGCGGTGCCAGCTCCGAAGCGAGCTCGCGCTCCGCCGGCTCCATCATCGTCAGCGGGCCGTGCTCGTCGGCCGCCGCCTGCAGCTCCGAGCGGTAGTCGCCGGTCGTCGACCGGTAGTCGACCGCCACTCCACGCTCTGCCTGCTCGAGGGCGAAGTGTCGCTGGTTGGCGAGGATCCAGGCGAGCTTCTGCCGGTGGTAGGGGCGGCGGGATCCCTTGGCGGCGCTCTCGACGAGGACGATGCCGACCTCCTCCGCCGCCGCGCTCCCCAGCACCCCCAACTGATCGGAGAGCTGATCGTAGGCGACGTAGAGCCAGCGGCGATCGTCCGCCGGCGGGCGGACGCCGTCGAGCCGCTCGACGAAGGCGCTCACAGGCTGAGCTGCGAGCCCCACCGCTCGAGATAGTCGTCGAGGCGGAGCTTCCTGCGGGTGCTGTCGGAGGTCATGTAGCGCACCTTGCCGAAGATCTCGCGCTCCGGCCCCCAGGCACGATCGAAGCGCCCGAGCACCCAGAAGATGCCGCTGTAGGAGTTGGGATTGCGGCCGTCGATCGCATACTTGTTGTTGAGCTCGATCATGATGTCGAGCGCGCTCTCGGGCGATGCGGTCCAGTGGAGGATCTTCTTCCCCCACAGCATGCGCAGGTAGTTGTGGATGCGCCCCTCGGCGAGCAGCTGCCGCTGGGCGGCGTTCCACAGCTCGTCGTGGGTGTCCGCCGCCTCGAACGCCTCGAGATCGTAGAGCTCGGGTCGCTCGTCGTCGCGGTGCTCGTCGAGCGTCTCGCGCGCCCAGTCGGGGAGCGTGTCGTAGTCGGCGTAGTCGTCGCGGTAGTGGCAGAAGCCGTAGCCGAGCTCGCGCCAGGTCACCAGCTCGTCGAGGAAGCTCTCGAGCGCCTCCGGCAGGTTCCACCAGCCGTGCCGTGCGCCGTTGACCGGGTCGTTGAGCTGGAACGGCGTCCACTCTTCGCGGCGACCGATGGCATCGACCACCTGGTGGGACGACAGATGGCCGAAGTGGAGATACGGGGAGAAGCCGCTCGCGCTGTCGGCATCGGGGTGGTTGCGCTCACCGTAGTCGTCGAGATGATGATCGACGAAGTCGCGCAGCCGCCGTCGCGCGGCGCGGTAGCCGCCGGCGAACGGCACCGGCGGCACCGAGTGATCGATCGGGAACGAGGAGAGGTCACGGTCGCCGGCGAGCAGCTCGTCATCCGCGGCGGGCCAGCGCTCGAGCACCGACGCCGGCACCTCCCCGAACGACGGGAGCTCCGCGCCCTCCTGGATGCTGCGCCGCGGGAAGTCCTCGAGGTGCGGCGGCAGCTCCTTCTGCAGGTGGCGCCGGAAATCGTAGGCGCGGGCGAACGCCTTGCCCGGCGCCGCCAGCGGCATCAGGCCGTTGGAGTCGACCGCTTCGAGACGGACGTCGAGCGCGCGACCGGCGGCCTCGACCATGCGCGGCAGGAAGAACGACGGGAACTCGTCGGTCACCACCACCGCGGCCCGCTCGGCGAGGGCGGCGAGCAGCCCCTTGCCGGCGCCGTCCTCGGGCTCGAGGTAGGGGTAGTAGCCGATCCCCGATCCGTCGAGCGCCGCCGCGTTGTCGGCCATGCCGTCGATGACGAAGCGGTGGATGCGGTCGCTCGCCCACCGGTACCCGGTGCGCAGCGCCTCGAAGACGAGGATCGGCTTGCCGAGCTCCGTCGCCCACTCGGCCGCGCGATCCATCGCGTAGTTCCACCGCGTCCGCCGCGCGGCGATCATCCAGTAGAGGACATAGTCGCCCGCCTCACGCGCCGCGGCCTCGTTGACCGCGCGGATGCGGACCTCCGGGACCACGTCCCGGCTCAGATCGGCCAGTCGCGCAGGATGCGCTCGGTCTCTTCGCGGTGGCCGGTCTCGTCGCGGACCATGTCCTCGAGCTGCACCGCGAGACCCTTGTCGCCGTAGGCGTCGGCCTGCTCGGCGCGCTCGGTGTAGTCCTTGACGGCGCGGGTCTCGGCGTCGAGGACCGCCTCCAGCATCTCGCGGTTGGTCTTCGCCTCGGGAACCGGCCGCGGGGTCGTCGTCGGCTCGCCGCCGAGGGCGACGATCTTGTTCGCCAGGTACTGCGCGTGCTGCTGCTCGTCGGCGACCTCCTGGATGAAGAAGTCGACCAGCTGCGGCCGGTAGGGACCGGTCGCCTTCGCCGCGTAGGTGATGTACTGCACGACGGCCGACAGCTCGCCGGCGAGGTCCTCGTTGAGACCGTCGATCAGTTCTTGCTTGTCCATGGGATACAGCTCCTCCTCGGAAGTCAGTTCGGGGGATCGGCGCAGGTGGATGCGCGCTCGCGCGGACACCGGCAGGGCCCAAAGGCCCTGCCGGCCTCCGCCGCGGCGACTAGTCCTCGGGGACCGGGAAGCCGCGGTCGCGCATCAGCGCTTCCATGTCGGCGTCGCGGCCGCGGAAAGCGCGATACGCCTCCGCTGGATCGACCGCGTTGCGCACCGCGAAGAGGTGGTCGACCAGCTTCTTGGCGAGCGCCTTGTCGTAGTAGCCGCCCGGCGCCTCCTCGAACGCCTCGGCGGCGTCGGCGGTCAGCACGTCGGCCCACATGTAGCCGTAGTAGCCGGCCGAATACCCCTCGCCCGAGAAGATGTGGCCGAAGTGGGGACTGCGGTGGCGCATCACGATCTCGTCCGGCATCCCCAGCTCGGCGAGCGTCTCGCGCTCGAAAGCGTCGGGATCGATGCCGGTCGGATCGGTGGTGTGGAAGCGCATGTCGACGAGCGCCGAGGCGAGGTACTCGGTGGTCGCGAAGCCCTGATTGAAGTCGTCGGCCTTCTTGATCTTGGCGACCAGCTCGTCGGGGATCGGCTCACCGGTCTCGTGGTGCACCAGGAAGCGGTCGATCACCTCGTCGGTCAGCAGCCAGCGCTCGAGCAACTGCGACTGGAACTCCGTGTAGTCGCGCACCCCGCCGTTGAGCGTCGGGTAGGCGACATTCGACGACAGGAAGTGGAGGGCGTGGCCGAACTCGTGGAAGAGCGTCCTCGCGTCGTCCCAGGAGATCAGCACCGGCTCGCCTTCGGCCGCCTCGATGAAGTTCGAGTTGTTCGACGCCAGCACGTTCTGTTTGCCGTCGAAGGTCTCGTGGCTGCGGTAGGTGGTCGCCCAGGCTCCGGAGCGCTTGCCGGGGCGGGCGTAGGGGTCGAGGTACCAGAGTCCGACGTGGTCGCCGCTCGACTTCCGGGTCACCTCCCAGACGCCGACGTCCTCGTGGAAGACGGGCACCTTGCCGTCGGGGACCGGTGTGAAGGCGAAGTCGAACAGCTCGCCGGCGACGAAGAACATCGCCTCGACGAGCTTGTCGAGCTGCAGGTACTGCTTGACCTCGTCGGAATCGAGGTCGTACGTCGCCTGCCGCACCTTCTCGGCGTAGAAGCGGTAGTCCCACGGCTCGATGGTGATGCCGGCGCCCTCGGCGTCGGCGATCGCCTGCATGTCGGCGACCTCCTCCTCGACGCGGGCGAGCGCCGCCGGCCACACCGTCTCCATCAGCTCGAGCGCCCGCTCCGGCGTCTTCGCCATCCGGTTCTCGAGCCGCCACTGGGCGTAGTTGTCGTAGCCGAGCAGCTTCACCCGCTCGTCGCGCAGCTCGAGGATCTCGGCCATGAGCGCGTTGTTGTCGTTGTCGTCACCGTTGTCGCCACGGTTGTAGTAGGTGCGCCAGACCTTCTCGCGCAGGTCGCGCTCGGTCGAGTAGGTGAGGAACGGGTCCATCGAGGAGCGCGTGTTGGTGATCGCGTACTCCCCTTCCCGCCCGCGAGCCTCGGCTGCAGCGGCCGCCGCCTGGACGAACGACGCCGGCAGCCCGCCGAGCTGGTCCTCGGTCAGATAGGTGACGTACTTCTCCTCGTCGCCGAGGACGTTGTTCGCGAACCGGGTGTGGAGCTCGGCGAGGCGCTGGTTGATCTCGGCGTAGCGCTCCTTCGCCTCCCCCTCGAGGGTGGCGCCGTTGCGGGCGAAGCCGTCGTAGATCAACCACACCAGCCGCTGCTCGTCGGGGCGCAGCGTCGCCATCTCGTCGCCCTCGTAGACCGCCTTGATGCGCTGGAAGAGCGCCTCGTTCTGGGTGATCTTGGACTGGAACTCGGAGAGCTTGGGCGCCATCTCCTGCTGGATCGCACGAAATTCCGGTGTCGACCTGTTGGCGCTCCAGATGCCCCAGTAGGTGAAGACGCGGCCGAGCTCGCGGCCGGAGCGCTCGAGCGCGAGGATGGTGTTCTCGAAGGTCGGCGGCTCCTGGTTGGCGGCGATGGCGTCGATCTCCTCGAGGTTCATCGCCATCCCCTTCTCGAGCGCCGGCTTCAGGGCGTCGAGATCCATGGCGTCGAACGCCGGCACGCCGCCGTAGGGGCCCTCCCATTCGGCGAGCAGCGAGCTGCCGTCGGGCATGTCGGCGGCATCCGCAGCGTCGGCCGGCGCCGCGGGCTCGGCGGCCCCGGCATCCGCCGCCGGCTCCTGGTCCGTGCGGTCGATGATGACGCCGGGGGTGTTGCAACCGGCGGCGAGCGTCACGACGAGCGCTCCCGCCCACAGTCGATGGTTCGTGGACATGGTGTCATCTCCTTCTCGGTTCCTCGGGCGCCCCGCCGTTCGCGGCGGGCGCGTGGGGTTCTCTGTCGAGGTGTTCGGCCCCGGGGATCGGAGCCGGCGGCCGGGCGAGCCCGGCGAATTCGGCCGGCGATGGCCGGCGCGGCATGAGCCGCCCATGGTAGCTCAAAGCCGGTTCCCGCGCGAGGCGGTGGCGCGGCCGCCCGCCGCCGCTAGCCGGCGAGCCGGTCGATGTCGCGGCGGAGCGCCAGGAGCGCCTCGGCGTCCTCGCTGTCGTAATACCCGCGAATCCTCCGCTGCCCGTCGACCAGCGCGAACTTGAGCGAGTGGCCCATCGGCAGCCCCTGCGCCGAGAGCAGGAACTCCTGCTCGGAGAGGCGCACCACCTCCTCGAGCGGGGCACGAGCGAACCACCAGCGGTCGGGATCCGCCCCCCACCGCTCGGCGTAGGCGCGCAGGACCGCGGGGGTGTCGACCTCCGGGTCGGTCGAGATCGACAGCAGGCGCACGTCGCTCTCCGGCGCGAGCTCGTCCTGCAGCTCCTTCATCCGCGCCGTCATCATCGGGCACGCCATCTCGCAGGAGGTGAAGACGAAGTCGACGACGTGGATCGTGCCGTCGAGGGCCCCGGCGTCGATCGATCGCCCGTCGGCGAGCTCGAGATCGAGCCGATCGACGGTGCCGAAGACGGGGAGCTCCGGCGCCGGCGCGCAGCCGGCGAGGAGCCAGAGCGCGACCGCTGCGGCGCGGCGATGATGGCGAGCGCTCATGGCGGAAGCGTATCGAACGGCGCCGGCGAAGGATCTCCGCCCCGCGTGCATCCAGTAGTTCGCGCGCAACGCCCGTCCCGGGACACCGACATCGACGAACCACTGCAGGACAGAGGAGACGAAACCGATGCCACGACGCCTTCCCTACCTCGCGCTGGCGCTCGCCACCGCCTGGACCCCGCTCGCCGCCGCCGCCGACGGCGAGGGAGACGAGATCCCCTTCGACGTCGCCGAGATCTTCTTCGAGCTCAACGACACCGATGGGGACCTCGGCATCCACGGACTGATCGACGGTGAGCCGTGGAAGAAGCTGGAGATCGAGTCCTCCGACGACCGAGAGATGGCCGTCATCCGCCTCAAGTCGACGCTACGCCGTCAGGGTCTGACCGAGCTCTTCTTCGAGAGCGCCGAGCCGACCTTCGACGAGCTGCCTCCCGAGGTCTTCTTCGACCGCTTCCCGGAGGGCACCTACGAGATCGAGGGGGTGACGCTCGAGGGTGACGAGCTCGAGAGCGAGACCGAGATCACCCACCTGCTGCCGGCACCGGTCGACGGGCTTTCGGTCAACGGCAAGCCCGTGCCCGAGGACTGCGACGAGGGGCCGGTCCCCGAGGTGACCCCTCCCTTCATGATCGACTGGGACCCGGTCACCCTGTCGCATCCCGAGCTCGGCCGCACCAACGAGCCGATCACCGTCGTGCGGTACCAGGTGGTGATCGAGCGCGAGGAGCCGACCGAGCTCGTCTACACGGTCGATCTGCCACCCCACATCACCGAGCTGGTGATCCCGGCCGGCCTGACCGACCCGGAGGACGAGCTCAAGATCGAGGTGCTGACCCGGGAGGAGAGCTTCAACCAGTCGGCGACCGAGAGCTGCTTCACCGTCGGGGAGTGACCTGAGCACTCTCC
>JBPEXA010000051.1:0-2160 GCA_052032135.1 Thermoanaerobaculia bacterium
AAGCCGGGGCTGATCGTCGCGCGTCACGCCGACGGCACGCTGTCGATCGACGCCGTCGCGCGGCCGCTCGACGAACTGGTGCGGCGCGTCGGCACCGCCGCCGGGATCGAGGTGCACATCGACGCTCCGCTCCGGCAGTCGACGACGGTGCGGCTGCAGGGTGTGACGACGACCGATCTCGTCGCGGCGCTGCTGAGCGACCACAACTACGTGCTCCGCGCCGGCGCCGAGCTCTGGGTGCCGGCCACCGAGGCGACCGTCGCCGAGCGGTGTGGCTCGACCCCGTCGATCGACGACGCCGACGCCTGCGGGCCGACGCTCGCCGATCCGCTCGACGACGACGACGAGCGGCTACGGCTGCGCGCCGTCGAAGCGCTGATCGACGGCGGGACCCCCACCCCCTCCGATCTCGACCGTCTCGCGGAGCGCGCCGTCGTCGATCCCTCACCCGCCGTCCGAGAAGAGGCGATCTACGGCCTGTCGCAGCTCGGCGAGGCGGCCCTGTCCGCCCTCGAGGCGACGCTCGACGACCCGGTCGCGCGGGTGCGAGAGGCCGGTCTGGAAGCGATTACCGACGTCGGCGGCGACGACGCCGCCTGGGCGCTCGCCGGTCTGCTCGAGCGGTCGTCGACCGCCGACCGCGAGGCGGCCGTCGAAGCTCTCGAGGAGATCGACACCGAGGTCGCCCGGCTGCTCCTCGCGCGGGTGCTGGCCGACGCCGACCCGGCGCTGCGCCGCCTCGCCGCCGAGATCCTCGACGAGCCGGGCGCCGACGATCGATAGCCGAGCCGCTCCCCTTCCGGTAAGGTGACGCGACAGGCCTATCTCGGGTCGCGATCCCGCGGCCATGTTGTGGAACACCCATCTTGGGGGGAACCTCTATGTTCGATGTCAAGGCCTACCTGGGGGCGTTTCTCGCCTTCATGATCCTCGACGGCACCTGGCTCGGCGTGGTGGCAAAGGGCTTCTACACCCGCGAGCTCGGCGATCGCATGCGGGAGAGCCCCAACATGCTGGCCGCCGGCATCTTCTACCTCACCTACGTCGCCGGCATCGTGCTGCTCGCCGTCGCCCCCGGCATCGCGGCCGGAGCGTGGAAGACGGCCGCGCTCTACGGCGCGGTGCTCGGCTTCGTCGCCTACGGCGCCTACGACCTCACCAACTACGCGACGCTCGAGGGGTGGCCGTTGCGCGTCGTCGTCGTCGACCTCGTCTGGGGTACGCTGCTGACGGCGGTATCGGCGACCGCGGGCTATCTGGCCGCGCAAGTCGGCGGCTGAGCCGCCCCACCTGACAGCCACCCGACAGCGAGGGACCTCCATGGCGACATTCATCGTGCTGCTCGACTACACCGATCAGGGGATCCGCAACCTGCGCGACTCGCCGCAGCGGGCCGACGCCTTCAATCAGTTCGCCGAGCGGGCCGGGGTGACGATCCACCACCAGTTCTGGACCATCGGCAGCCACGACGGCGTCTTCATCATGGACGCCCCCAATGACGAGGTCGCCGCGTCGGTGCTGCTGCACCTCGGCGCCGGCGGCAACGTGCGCACCACCACCCTGCGGGCCTTCGACTGGGCGGAGGCGCAGGAGCTGATCGCCGCCGACTACGACTGAGGGCGGCGGGCCGAAGCGGCGACCCGAAACGGCGGCCCGAAACGGCGGCACGGCTCGCTACGAACCGTCCGCCTCAGAACAGCACGATCAGCGCGTAGGCCAGCAGCGCCGCGCAGCCGAGCAGGCAGCAGAACCCGCAGACGGCGTTGCAGATGAACCTCGTCAGCATCGCGTGGCGTCATCGTATCCCGACTCGACCGCTCCGCGGCGCGGCCAGGCGTCGAAGGCGCCGAGGCACGGCTCGGGATCGGCGTCCCTCCGTCTCCCGGCGCCTGCGCGAGGCACGGCCGCCGTGTGGTATCTTCAGGACAACAACTCCTTGCTGCTGAGAAGGTTCGAGGGCCTGGGCCGCGGGCATCCAGCCCGATGACGGCTGTGCTCTCGACCGCCCGCCGTGTCCGCCTCCATCACCATCGCCCGGAACCTCGCGGCGCTCGATCCGCTGTTCTCCTTTCTCGACGAGCGCTTCCGCTCCCACGCGGTCGACGAGGACACCGCCTTCTGCGTCAAGCTGGCGGCGGAGGAGCTGTTCACCAATCTCGT
>JBPEXA010000510.1:0-3427 GCA_052032135.1 Thermoanaerobaculia bacterium
CTGCTACGAAGAGGCGCTGGCGATCTATCGCGCCGCGGCGCCGCCGCCGGCCCTCGACCTCGCCAACACCTTGCGGCCGTTCGCGCTGCTCGCCCAGCTGCAGGGCGACCGGCCGGCGGCGATCGAACGCTGGCGGGCGGCGGAGGCGCTCTACGACTCGGCGGGGATCGCCGCAGGGGTCGACGAGTGCCGCGAGGCGCTCGCCGCGCTCGACGCCTAGGGGTCGGGGCACGCCTCGGCGAGACCGAGGTTGCACGCCTTCACCAGCAGCTGGCCGGCAGTCCACTCGTCGACGTTGAGCCCTCCCGTCCCTTCGACGTACATGCCCCCGAGCACGGCGCAGGCGTTGGGCTCGTCGAGCTCGCAGGCGACCCGCAGCAGCGGCACGGCATCGGCTGGCGATCCCTCGATGAACATGCCCGCCAGATGGGTGCAGGCGAGGGCGACGCCGTTGTCGCAGGCGTTCGCGAACAGCTCCAGCACCTGCTCGAAGACGGGATCGTCGTCCGGAGCCCCCTGCTCCACCGCCCGATCGAGCAGCGCGCTGCCGAGGGCGTAGCACGCTTCGGCGTCGCCGCCGGTGTGACAGGCGAGCTGGTAGAGCTCGATCGCCTGGTCGAGGTCGGGTTCGAGCGACCCCCAACCCTCCCGGTAGGCGGTGCCGAGCGGACCGCACCAGTAGGCGCCGCCGAGCTCGCAGCTGCGCTGGAAGAGGGCGACGGCGCCGTCGGCGTCGCTGTCGTCGCCACCGCCCGCCTGCAGGGCGGTCGCCAGCATGTAGCAGCCGGTGTGGTCACCCCCTTCGCAGCCGAGGTTGTAGAGCTCGATCGCCGCCGGCTCGTTGACCAGCAGGCTCCCCGCGCCCATCGCGTACATCATCCCGAGG
The DNA here is from genome assembly GCA_052032135.1 of Thermoanaerobaculia bacterium. GTDB lineage: Bacteria > Acidobacteriota > Thermoanaerobaculia > Multivoradales > JAHEKO01 > CALZKB01. The sequence continues at coordinate 887 of JBPEXA010000510.1, forward strand.
TAGGTGCAGCCGAGGGCGCTGCCGCCGTCGCACCCCTGGGCGTAGAGCTCGGTGGCGCGATCGTTGTCGCCCTGCTGCTCGGCCGCCACGCCCGCCTCGACCTGCGCGATCGCCTCCGGGGTCGGATCGCCGACTCGCGGCCCCGCCTCGCCGACCCGGAAGACGAAGTCGCCCTCGTCGAGCTCGGGGTCGCGGATCTTGCCGTACTGCGGCGTCTGGCCGGTGCGGTAGACGTCGACCAGCTGGGTGCGCAGGTGCATGCCGAGCTCGGTGCCGGTGACGAAGCCGTCACCGTCGAGATCGCCCGCCCCCTTGAGCGCGCGCACGAAACTGGGCGCGAACCGGCTGCGCGCCGGCACCGTCTCGCCGGCGCTGCCGGCGGTGATGAACTGCCGGACGGGCAGGGCGGTCGACTTGGAGACGCTCGCCGGCGCCGCCGGCAGCGCTCGCGCCTTGAAGATGGTGCCGGAGAAGCAGCTGTCGAAGAGGAAGAGCGCATGGCGCGCCTCCATCAGCCGCGCCCAGGCGAGGATCTGCTCCATCGGCAGCGCCTTGCGCAGGAAGCCGCGCTCGTCGACGGAAGGATCGGGAGCGTCGGCGGGCACCAGATAGCCGCGGCTGCCGTCGCGCCGGGAGTAGCCGTGGCCGGAGAAGAAGAACAGCAGCCGGCTGTCCGGGTTGTAGCCGTGCTCGTCGATGAAGCGCTTGAAGGCGGCGGCGAGCGCGTCGCCGTCCGGGTTGCGCACCTGCTCGACCTCGAAGCCGGCGGTCTCGAGCGCCTTGCGCACCGCCTCCAGCTCGCCGGGAATGCTCTCGAGATCGTCCCAACCGGCGGTGTAGTCGTCGACGCCGATCAGCAACGCGTGGCTCTCCGCATACGTGCCCGGCTCGACGGCGGGGGTGGCGACGACGCTGCTGCCGCGCTGCGCCGACGCCGGGCTCTGCAGGGCGGCGGCGACGAAGAGGGCACCGAGGGTGATCGACGGTCGCATGATGACGGGACGACTTTATCGCCTGCCGGGGGCGGGCAGAAACGGGCGCGAGGCGAGCTGTAGAGTGTCCGCCAGGTGAGGGACGACGGAGCAGAGAGCTTCGAGCTCGGCGCCGGCGAGGCGGTGCTGCGGCGAGCGCGACCGACCGACGTGCCGCGGCTCGAGGCGTTGATCGCCCGCTCGGCGCGGGCGCTGTGCGCTCCCGACTACACTCCCGAGCAGATCGAGGGCGCCCTCACCGGCGCGTTCGGCGTCGACAGCCAGCTGATCCACGACGGCACCTATTTCGCGGTCGAGTGCGACGGCGAGATCGTCGCCTGCGGCGGCTGGAGCTTCCGCCGCACGCTGTTCGGCGGCGACAGCGGCGGCGAGCGCGACCCGGAACGTCTCGATCCCGTCGTCGACGGCGCCAAGATCCGCGCCTTCTTCGTCGATCCCGGGCACGCCCGACTCGGTCTCGGCCGACGGCTGCTCGAGCGTTGCGAGCGCGAGGCGGTCGCCGCCGGCTTCCGGCGGCTGGAGCTGATGGCGACCCGCGCCGGAGAGCGTCTCTACCGGCGCTACGGCTACGTCGCCGGCGCGCCGATCGACTACGCGCTCGCCGGTGGGCTGACCATCGACTTCGTGCCGATGGCGAAGGAGGTCGGCGACCCGGACCGCTGAGCGGCCCCCGCGGTCCCCCGCGGCTCAGTCAGCGGACGGCGAGATCGTGAACGCGTAGCGACCGGTCTCTTCGTCGCCCAGCGCGCCGCGATCGAACACTCGGACGCAGTAGTCGCGAGCTTCGAGGCTGAAGGCGAGGCTGGTCCCGGTGCGAATCGTCGACTGGAAGGTGAGCGTGCACATCCCCTCGATGTCGGGGCGGCCGAGGGCGAGGGCGAGGAAGGGGGTGACGACGTCCTCGTCCCGCGGCGGCTCGAAGGTCACCTCGAGGACGTCGACCTTCACCCCTCCGGCGTTGGTGACGGCGAAAAAGTGCTCCATCGAGCCGTCGGCGGCGATCTCCCCGGCGAAGCTCTGGACGCCGCCGTCGATCTCGGTCGGCGAGCTGGCGTCGCAGCCGGGGAGCACCCAGGCGGCGATCAGCAGGGGGAGGGATCGAGCGAGGCGGGACATGACGGCGGTTCGGCGGAGGACGGTCTCCCCGGGGGCGGTATGGTAGCGCGCCGCCGCCCGCGACGCGAGCGCCGGTGTCGTACCATCGCCCGCATGCTGCGGGTCACGGACGAGATCTTCGAGCGATTCCCCGGAGTCCGGATCGGCACGGTGGTCGCGACGGGCGTCGACAACGGCGGCGACCGCCCGGAGCTGACCGCGGCGCTGCGCGACGCGGAAGCGGCCGCCCGGCAGGCGCTCGGCGACGGGCCGCTGGTCGAGCATCCGCGCATCGCACCGTGGCGCGAGGCGTACCGCGCGTTCGGGGCGAAGCCGAAGAAGTACCCTTCGTCGCTCGAGGCGCTGGCGCGGCGGGTGCTCAAGGGGGAGGAGCTTCCCACCGTGCTGCCACTGGTCGATCTCTACAACGCAGTCTCGCTGCGCCACCTGTTGC
>JBPEXA010000511.1:0-4047 GCA_052032135.1 Thermoanaerobaculia bacterium
AAGCCGCCGAAGAAGCCGGGCACGCCGCCCGAGCCCCAGCCGGTCTCCAGCGAGAAGAGGCCGCCGTCGGCCGGCGGCAGGTCGCCGGTGTTGGGGCCGATGCCGCCGCCGCCCACCGAGCCGCCGAAGGTGAACCATCCGGAGCCGAACGGATTGCCGTGCTCCATGTCGTCGAAGACGAGCGGCCCGGGCGGGCCGGGGGGCGCCGCCTCGCCGATGCGGATCCAGTTGACGTTGAACTCGCCGCCATCGATCGCCAGCCGCATCGTCTGCACGCCGCCGTCGAAGGCGATGTCCTCGGCGACCACCGTCGTCCAGCTCTGCCACGCGCCGGTGGCGGGGAAGGTGATCGGTCCGGTCTTGTCGACGCCGTCGACCTCGATGTGGAGGGTGCCGCCGGCGGCCGCCGACGCCACGCGCACCTCGACGTCGTAGGTGCCGGCGGCGACGTCGATCTGGTATTCGATCCACTCCCCGGGCACCGTCCAGCCGACGTTGAAGCCGAAGCCGGCGTCGGTCGTGCTCTCGATGTCGACCGACTCGCCGGGCCGGTAGGCGCCGCCGTTGTTCGAGCCGTCGGTGTCGTCGTAGGCGACCCCCTGGCCGCCGAGGTCGTAGTCCTCCGCCTCCACCTGACCGGGGACGGCGGCGGCGGTCATCCGGTACGGCGCCTGCGGGCAGCCGCCACCGACCATGATCTCCACCGGGTCGGCCGAGGCCAGCACGCCGTCGTCGTCTCGTGCCCGCGCCTTCAGCGTGTAGCAGCCGGCCGCGACCGCGGGCACGGTGAGCTCGTAGGGGGCGGTGTCGTCCTCACCGAGCTTGGCCGCCCCCTGCAGAAACTCGACCTTCTGGATCGCGCCGTCGTCGGTGGCGCTGACGGTGATCGTCAGGTCGTCACCGGGGGTGAGGACGTCGGACGGGGCGGGACTGGTGATCGCCACCGTCGGCGGGTCGTTCGGCACCTGGTAGACGCGCACGTAGTCGATCACGTACTCCTGCGGGAACATCGTCGTGCCGTCGGGCGGGCCGGGCAGGTTGCCGCCGACCGCGAGGTTGAGCAGCAGGTGGAAGTCGACGTCGAACGGCGCCGGGAACGGACCGCCGGTCGAGAACCAGCTGGTGCGGGTGGCGTAGAGCGTGCCGTCGACGTACCAGCGGATCTCACCGAACTCCCACTCGACGGCGAAGACGTGGAAGTCGTCGTCGAAGGTGCCGATCGGCAGCGTGTAGTCGGTCGACGAGGAGATGTTGCCGGGGAAGGAGGCGCCGTAGTGGATGGTGCCGAAGATGCGGGCGGGATCGCTGCCGAGGTACTCGACGATGTCGATCTCGCCACTCGCCGCCCACGGTCCGTAGATCGACGGGTCGGAGGAGAGCATCCAGAACGCCGGCCACATCCCCTGGCCGACCGGCATCTTGGCCCGCATCTCGAAGCGGCCGAACGTCCAGTCGCCCTTGTCGAGCGAGCGCAGCCGCGCCGAGGTGTAGGCGAAGCCGGGCTCGACCGACTCCTCCCGCGCGGTGATCGTCAGCAGGCCGCCGGCGACCGTCGCGTTGTCGGCGGTGTACCACTGCAGCTCGTTGTTGCCCCATCCGGAGGGGAGGCCGACTTCGCTGCCGTCGCCGAGCTGGAAGGTCCACTTGGTGGTGTCGACCTCGGTGCCGTCGAACTCGTCCGACCACACCAGGACGCAGCCCGGCAACGAGTCGCACTGCGCGGCGGCCGGCGGGGCGGCAGCGGCGGCGAGGGCGCAGACGGCGAAGATGACCAGCCAGCCACGGGTAGAGCGAGCCTTCTCGGGAGTGCGCTTCATTCGACTTCCCCTTCTTAGTAAATCGTTTTACTTGGAGCCCGAGATTGTGGGGCTTGCGCCGCCTCTCTGTCAACCGATGGGCACGCGCCCGGTGCGGGCTTCGCCCGCCGGGCCGGGCTCAGGCTGCGGAGGCGAACCGCGCGCCGACCGCCTTGCGGGCCACCCAGGCGACCCCCCCGCTGATCAGCGCCGCCACCACGGCGTTGAGGGGGCCGAGCACGAAGGTCGCGAGGCGCGCCGACCAGCCGAAGGGAATCTCGACCTCGGCGGATGACGGGTTGTTGGCGAAGTAGGTGTCGAGGAATGCGCCCTGGGTCCAGATCGCGGCGAGAGCGACCATGAGCCCGGCCACCAGGCCATGGCGCCATGGCCGCTCCGGCGCCCGCAGGCCGGCCACGATGCCGACGGTCACGAGCATGGCGAGAGCCGTCCAGCGGGTCACCTCGACGGTCGGCAACGCCCCCGAGATCGTCAGCGCGGCATACAGCAGGCCGATCGGCGCCAGGAGCCAGACCAGCTTCCAGGCGAACGGTCGACCGCGGCCCTCGCTCACGGGTCGCTCCCGGACCGGCGCAGCACGTAGAGGTGCGCACGGACACGCTCGCCGCTGTCGACCGTCACCATCGTCTCGACGCGCCGATAGGCCTCCCCTTCGAAGGCGTCGAGGCGCGCCCAGGCGTCGCCGAGCTGCGGAGAAGCGAAGACGTGGCCCGACACCTCCTCGCCCTCGTCGTCGAGCACCAGCGCCGGGTACCCGATGTGGGCGCCCCAGCCGGCCTCGACCAACCGGCCGCGGACGACGGCCGGCTGCCACTCGCCGTCGAGGTCGGCGAGGTGGTGCTCGTTCGACGCGCCGGGCTGGAGGGAGCCGTAGACGAAGAGCCTCTCCATCAGGGGTCACAGCGGAACGTCGTGCCGTCCCGGTCGAAGGCGGCGGCACCGGCCGGCGGCCGCAGGGCGCCGAGCCATCCCCGATGCCACACCTCCGGCTCTGCGTCGTTGCGATAGTCGGCCGAGAACGACGCCCAGTCGTCGGTGAAGTCGATGACGATGTCGCCGGCCCCGTCCCGATCCGACCATCGCCCGCGAACGCGGCGACCGTCGAGCGCGCCGGAGAAGGTGCCGTCGATCCCCTTGGGTGCGATCACGTAGCGGCCGACCACCCGCTGCGGGCGGAACTCGACGACGAACTCGCCGTGGGGCGTGCAGTAGGCGAGGGTCGTCGCCGACGACCGCCGCTCGCTCGGCACCCGCCGTGTCGGCGTCCGTTCGACGACCTCCCAGCTCTGCCCGCCATCGGACGACAGCTCCTCGAGAACGACGAAGGCGTCGGCGCCGATTGCCGTGGCCCGCAGCCGCTTGCGCCGGACCCCGTCCTCGTCGAGGCGGTCGAAGACCACCTCGTCGCCGGCCGCCCGCCACCGGTACTCCACGGTCCGCCCGGTGCTGAACAGGATCGTCTCGTGCCACGCCTCCGACCCCGCCTCGACCGTCGCCAGGGAGACGAAGCCGAAGCTCGAGTCGGCACTCTCGAACTGCTGGCTGAACGCGCAGCCGCCGGCGATCGGCACCACCTTCAGGCGGCCGATCGGCCGCTCTCCCTCGTCGGTGATCTCGAACTCGACCCACTCGCCCAGCAACGGCTCGACCATGCGATGGGCGGGACCGTCGCAGACCGCCGCTCGCGCTCCGGCAGGAACGATGGTGAGCAGCACGACGACGACGAGGGCTCTGGACACGGGGCGAATCACGATAGCACCGGGATCGCCGCCCACCGCGGGCGGACCTCGCCGACCGCCGCCGCCACCGGAGGCTCGTTGGTCAGGGGACCAGAGTGCCGATCTCGACCGCGACCTCGCGCTCGGTGGAGCCTCCAGCCGGCCGGTAGGTGAGGCGCAGCGTCGTCCCCGCGCGCCGCGGCTCCGGCTCGGCGCAGCCACGCTCGTGCACCGGCACGCCGTCGATGCGCACAATGAGGTCGCCGACGCGGATCGCCGACTCCGCCGCCGCGGTGCCGGACAGCACGCGGACCACCTCGAGGCCCTCGCGGCGTGGTCGCCAGACGATCCCCGACCCGACCAACGGCTCCATCGTCACGGCGGTGGCGTCCCCGACCGGCTCCATCCGCACTCTGCGGAGCCGCTGATCGAAGGTCAGCACGAAGTGGCGCAGGGCACGCCAACCGGCGTAGCGCTCTCGCGGAGCCACCGTCACCAGGGGTTCCTCGAAG
>JBPEXA010000512.1:0-1923 GCA_052032135.1 Thermoanaerobaculia bacterium
CCGAGCTTGCGGTACGCGGCGCGCAGGTGGTTGTCGACGGTGCGGACCGAGAGTCCGAGCTCGTCGGCGATCTCCTTGCTCCGGCGACGCCCGGCGGCGGCACGGGCGACCTCGAGTTCGCGAGGTGTGAGCGACACGGCTTCGGTGGCGGGAACCATCGAGCGGAGCAGGGTCGCCCGGCGTTCGGCTTCGGTCGCGCCGGGCGAGCGTGCATCCCGCAACGCATGCGCCAGATCGGCGCTGGCCTCGGCCGCCGGGCCGACGAGGCCCAGCGCAGCGAATCGTCGGGCGGCGTGGTCGATCCGAGCGGGCACGCGATCGGCCACGCCCCTGGCGTGATCGGCGAGGAGACCGAAGAACTCCCCGTCGGTCGTCTCGGCGACCGACTCGAGCACCTCGACCACGATCGCTGCACCACCGAACGCGACGGCGTCGTGGGCGGCGACCGCAGCCATCGCCCCGAAGCCGCCGGCGATGCCGTCGGTGGCCGCTCGGGCGAGCGCCTCGATGCCCTCGTCGGCGCGTCCCTCCGCGACGGCGATGACCGCCTCGGCGCGGGCGACCAACAACGCCGCCCGCTGGTCGTCCCGGGTGCTCGCCGGCAGCGCAGCCAGCGTGTCCTTCGCCTCGGCGACGCGTCCGAGGCGTGCGGCCGCGCCCGCGAGCAGTGCCCGGGCAGCAGGTTCGAGGCCGATGAAGTCGCGCTCGACGAGGCCGTGGACCGAATCGGTCGCAGCCCGGTGTGCGTCCTCGTATGCGCCGGCCGAGTAGTGCGCTGACGCCAGCAGGAACGACCACAGCCCTTCGGCGTCGCGGTCGCGGCCGGCCAACTGCGCGCTCGTGCGGGCGTCGTCGATCGCCCGGTACATCGCCTGCACGTCGCCGCGGAACCCGATCGACAGGATGCGGCTGAGCTGCAGCAGCTCCTCGCCGTAGGTGAGGACGTCGCGGTGCTCCCGAGCGAGCGGGATGCCCTCGGCCGCCAGCCGATCGGCCTCGTCGAGCTTGCCGGCCATCACGGCGATGATCGCTCCGACGGCGCACTCGTTGAGTCGGGCCGCCGGATCGGCGGACGGCGTGGTCACCGCCTCGACTCCACCGCTGAGCAGCTCCCACTTGCGGAGCTCGGCTTCGAGGAAGTCGCGCGATGAACCCGCCTCGATCCGATCGAGCACCTTGCGGACCGCCTCGGCCGCGGCGACGGCGTCGTTGCCCCGGGTCCCGAGTTCGAGCGCCAACCGCTGGGTCGCCCGAGCCAGCGCAGGCGCATCGGGCGCGGTGTCGACCGCCGCCTGGAGGTCCGAGGTCGCGAGCGGGTCCCCGATCGCCGAGCGGGCCGTCCCGCGGAGCACGAGCGCCTCGTGGTGGCGGTCGTCGGCCAGAGGGGTCAGCAGCTCGATCACCAAACGGTGGTCGAGCAGGTCGAGACCGCGCTGGGCGGAGGTCAACAACTCTCGCTCGTCCACGTCGGCACCGGCTGCGACGCGCATGACCGTGGTGCGCAACACCGTGTCGGGGTCGGGCGGCAGCGTCGCCCACACCTCGGCGGCCTCGCCCGTGCGGCGCGCCCAACGGGTCGGAGGTGTCGACTCCCGGAGCGCCTCGCCGATCAGCGGATGCGCGAGCTCGACCACGTCGTCGTGCACCCGCACCACGTTCACCGCCTCGAGCTGTTCGAGCACGGACGTGTCGATCGCGTGAGCCGGCAGCGGGCGACCGGCGGCGACGAGCTCGGCAGCGTCACGCAGCTCGCCGTCGAGCCGGTCGATGCGACCGGCGACCAGGTCGCGCAGCCGGGGAGAGAGCGGGAGATCGCCGAGGACGACGGCGTCGCGGTGATGAGGACTGGGCTCGAGCGCGTCGAGCCGGGTCGCCTCGGTGACCAGCTCGATGGCGACGAGGGGGATGCCGCGCGCGGCCTCG
>JBPEXA010000513.1:0-8388 GCA_052032135.1 Thermoanaerobaculia bacterium
GACCGCCGACGAGCTCGCCTGGAGCCGCCGGCTGCGGGGCGCCGTCCGCGCCTGGGCCGGCGCGAGGCGAGCGTTCGCTCGGCTCGACGGCTTCACCGTGGTGAGCGAACGCCTGGCCGCGGCCGTCCGCCGCTACCGCCGACCGGTCGAGGTCGTCGTCGGGGGAGTCGACGTCGACCTCTTCCAGCCGACGCCGCCGCCGCCCGACGGCCCGCTGCGGATCGGCTACGCCGGGAGCTTCCGCGCCTACCACGGCCTCGGCGACCTGGTCGCCGCCGCCCGCCTGGCGCTCGACGACGGCATGCGGCTCGAGCTGCTGCTGCTCGGCGACGCCGACGCCATGCCGGGCTTCGAGGACGAGACCCGGCGACGGCTCGGCAGTGCGGTCACCTTCGCCGGCGTCGTGCCGCGCAGCTCGGTCCCCGACCGCCTGGCGAGCTGCCACGTGCTGGCGGTGCCTCGCCGGGACGGCCGCGCGGCGGCCGCCAACTACCCCTCCAAGCTGTCGGAGGTGCTCGCCCTCGGGCGTCCGGTACTGGTCACCGACGTCGGCGAGGCGGGTCGGCTCACCCGCGAGGCGGAGGCGGGGGTGGTGGTCCCCGCCGGCTCGCCGCGCCACCTCGCCGACGCGATGCGCCGACTCGACGACGGCGAGCTGCGGCGCCGGCTAGCGGCGCGGGGGCGGAGCTTCGCCGAGCGCCGCCTCGCCTGGCCGGTGATCGCCTCGCAGGTGGCGGCCTTCCTCGACCGCGTTCTCCGGCATCGACGGGGCGCCTGATGCGGCTGTTCTACGTCACCGGCGCCTACGTGCCGTCGCGGCGCGCCAGCAGCGTGCACGCGATGCGGATGGCGGCCGCCTTCGCGGCGGGAGGCCACCACGTCACTCTCGTCACCAAGCGCTGCGCGGCGCGCGAGGAGAGCGGGATCGTCGACGTCGAGGGCTACTACGGCGTCTCCGCCTCGTTCGAACGGCTCGCCCTCGCCCGTCCCGTCTGGCGCGGCGGCGGCGCCGTCTTCGCCGGCGCCCTCGGCGCGGCGCTGCTCGCTCGACGACGGCGGATCGACCTCGTCTACAGCCGTGACATCGTCGGCGCCCGTCTGGCCGCCGCGCTCGGCCTGCCGGTGGTGTTCGAGAGCCACGGGGTGCCGCGCGGCGGGCTGGAGGCGCGATCGTTGCACCGGCTGCTCGACCACCGGGCGCTGCGCCGGCTGGTGGTCATCTCGGACGCCCTCGCCGACCACCTGAGGGCGGCGGGCTACGCCGTCCCCGACGAGCGGCTGCTGGTCGCCCACGACGCCGCCGATCCGTGGCCGGACGACGGCGCCCCCCCACCGTCGCTCGAGCGGCCGGCGATCGGCTACGTCGGTCACCTCTACGAGGGTCGGGGGATCGACGTCCTGCTCGAGCTCGCGCGCCGCCGACCCGGCCTCCATCTCCACCTGATCGGCGGCCGCGAAGTCGACGTCGAGCGCCGGCGCTCCGAAGGGGTGCCCGCCAACGTGACCCTCCACGGCTTCGTGCCGCCGGCCGAGGTCGGCTCGTGGTTGCGGGCGCTCGATCTGCTGCTGATGCCGTACCAGCGCCACGTGCGGGTGGCGAGCGGCGGCGAGACCGCCGGCTGGATGTCGCCGATGAAGATGTTCGAGTACATGGCCGCCGGCCGGCCGATCGTCGCCTCCGACCTCCCCGTCCTCCGCGAGGTGCTGCGCGACGGCGACAACGCGCTCCTCGTCCCCGCGGAGCAGCCGGAGCGGTGGGTGGAGGCGGTCGATCGGCTGCTCGCCGACCCGGCGCGCGCCGACGCCCTCGGCCGACGGGCGCTCGCCGACTTCCAACGGCACCACACCTGGCAGGCGCGCTCGGCCCGGGTGCTCGACGGACTGACGTCGTGAGCGTCGAGCTGCTGATCGTGCGGCCGACGCTCGGCCAGGGCGGCGCCGACCGCGTCACCCTCACCCTGCTGCACCGCCTCGATCGCCGGCGATTCCGTCCGTCGCTCGCCCTGCTGCGACGGCAGGGCGCCCTGCTCGACGGCGTCCCCGGCGACGTCGAGATCCACGACCTCGGCGGCGGGCGGCTGTGGTCGGGCGTGAGGCCGCTGCGCCGCCTCATCGAGCGGTCGGCGCCCGACGTGGTGCTGTCGACCTCAGGCGGCACCAACCTGACGGCGGCGCTCGCGGTGCCGGCAGCCGGCCCACGGCTGGTGCTCTCCGAGCGCAACTCCTTGTCCGGCCGGCACGCGGTGCTCAAGCGGGCCGCTCTCGTCGCCGCCAAGCGCGCCCTCTACCGGCGGGCCGATCTCCTCACCGCGGTCTCCCGCGGCGTCGCCGACGAGCTCGCCGCCACCCTGGGGATCGATCGAGACCGCATCGAGGTGGTCGGCAATCCGGTCGTCGGGCCCGAGTTGAGCGAGCTCGGCGCGCGGACGGTCGACGAGCCGTGGCTCGACGGCGGCACCCCGGTCGTCGTCGCCGCCGGCCGCCTCGTCCCCGCCAAGGGCTTCGACCTCCTGCTCCGCGCCTTCCACCGCCTCCGCGAGCAGGTCGACTGCCGGTTGATCGTGCTCGGCGAAGGGCCTCGCCGGCGAGCGCTCGAGCGACTGCGCGACCGTCTCGGTCTCGCCCCCCATGTCAGAATGCCCGGCTTCGTCTCCAACCCTTTTCCCTACCTGCGCCGCTGTGACCTGTTCGTGCTCTCCTCTCGCCGCGAAGGCCTTCCCGGGGTGCTGATCCAGGCGATGGCGCTCGGCGCGCCGGTGGTCGCGACCCGCTGTCCCCACGGGCCCGACGAGATCGTCACCGACGGCCGCGACGGCCTGCTCGTCGCCCCCGGCGACGCCGGCGCGCTCGCTGCGGCGATGCGCCGACTGCTCGTGGAGCCGCCGTTGGCCGAGGCTCTCGCGGCGGCGGCGCCGGGCGCGGTCGGCGACCGCTTCTCGGTCGATCGAGCGGTCGCCCGTTGGGCGGCTCTGCTCGATCCGGGGGCGAGCGGGTGAGCGAGCTGCGGATCGGGCTGGTGGGGGCCGGCCACATCGCCGCCACCCACGTCCACGGCTGGCGGCGGAGTCGGCGCGCTCGCGTCGTCGCCCTGTTCGACCTCGACCTCGACGCTGCCCGCCGGCGCGCCCGCGAGCTGTCGGTGCCGGAGATCGCGGCGTCGCTCGACGATCTCCTCGAGGGGTGCGACGTGGTCGACGTCTGCACGCCGCCGCACGCCCACCTCGACATCGCCCGCAGCGCGCTCGCCGCCGGCCGCCACCTGGTGGTCGAGAAGCCGATCGTCGTCACGGTGGCGGAGTGGGATGAGCTGCGCCCGCAGATCGAGGCGGCCGGCCGCGCGGTCGGCGTCGTCCACCATCTGCAGCACGCCCGCGCCGTCGCGACCGCCCGGCGGTGGCTCGAAGGCGGGAAGATCGGTCGGCTGCTGCGCATCGACCACCACTTCCTCTCCGACCCGAGCGGCGATCGGATGCTGCGCGCCGACGACCACTGGTCCCACGGCCTCCCGGGCGGACGCTGGACCGAGACGCTGCCGCACGCCCTCTACCTCGCCTACCGCTTCGCCGGCCGGCAGGAGCTCGAGAGCGTGGTCGCGACGCGCACCGCAACGGCGCCGAGCGTCGTGCGCGCCGACGAGGTGACCGTCCTGCTGCGCGGCGACGGCACGATCAGCGCCCTCCACTACTCGGCGAACTGCTCTCTCAACCGGCGCGATGTCGTGCTCCAGGGGAGTGGGGGGAGGATCGAGATCGACCTCCTCGCCGATGGCGCGTTCCTCTACCGTTCCGGCGATTCGGCGTGGCGCCGCGCCACGACGGCGGCCACCGCCGACGCCAGGGCCGCCCTGCTGCGCTGGCCGGTCGACCGCGCCGGCTACCTGCTCGATCGCCTCCGACGCCAGACCCCTCACGGCCGCTTCCTCGCGGCGTTCGCCCGCCAGGTCCTCGATGGCGCGCCGACGGTGACGACGCTCGACGAGATCGATTTCGTCGTGCGCGCCACCGCCGACATCGGCGAGGCGATCGAAGCTCGCCTGCCGTAGCCGATGCCGCGGGTCGATCTCCTCGTCTCCAATCCGCGGCACCACACCGCCGCGGTGACACCCCTCGCCGCGCCGCTGGCCCGGGCCGGGGTCGACGCGCGACTGGTGTCCTTGTGCGGACTGCGCGGTCACCCTCCTCCGGTCGACCTGCCGCCGACGCTGCGCGACTCGATGGTCGCGCTCGGGCCGCGGCGTCGTCCGGCCGCGGTCCGGCCGGCGCTCGGCGCCGTCACCGGGCGACGACGGCGCTGGCTGCGGACCATCGGCTGGCACGCGATGCTGGCTCCCCAGTGGCGGCGGCTGATCGGCGAGCGTCCGCAGCTCGTGGTGCTCCCCAACGACACCGCCTATCCCTACGACCGGATCGCCGCCGCCTGTCGCCGAGGCGGCCACCCGATCCTCCTCCTCCAGGAGGGCATCCGCTTCCCGCTGCCGATCGAAGAGGCGACCCCCTACGGCAGCCGCAGCGATCGGGTCGCCGCCTGGGGAGAGGGAAGCCGGGAGCATTTCCTGCGCGCCGGCGTGCCCGCCGCCGCCGTCCGCGTCACCGGTAGCCCGCGCTTCGACGGCACCACACCCCTGCCCCCACCCGGCGACGACCGCATCACACTGGTCACCAACCCGATCGACGCCCAGGCGCTCTGTTCGACGGAGGACAAGCATCGCCTCTTCGCCCGATTCGTGACCGCCCTGCCGGCGGGCAGCCGACTGCTGGTCCGCTGCCATCCAGGCGAGCGGCTCGCCGACTACCTGGCAGCTCTTCCTGCCGAGCGCCGGGAGCAGGTCGCCGCCGCCGGCGGCGACCTGACGAGCGTGCTCGAGCAGACCGCCGCCGTCGTCGTGATGGCGTCGACGGTCGGGCTCGAGGCGCTGCTGGCGCGGCGGCAGCTCGCTGTGCTGCCGGTTCCCGGTCACGGTTGGGTGTTCGACTACGTGGAGCGTGGTGCCGCCCTCGGCCTCGACCTCGCTGCCGATCTCGCCCCTCAGCTCCGCGCGTTGCTGCAGCCCGACGCCGACCGGCTGCGGGCGATCGACGCCTACCTCGACCATCACCTCGCCAACCGGGGGCGCGCCGCCGAAGCGGTGGCGGGCCTTATCATCGAGCTGCTGTCATGAAGGCCCGGCCGATCGACCTCCGCCCGCCGCCGACCGCGGTCGAGCGCTCGCTGCCGACCGTCCAGCGGTGGCTGCTGGTCGCGCTCGTCTTCGCCGCCTTCCTCACCCAGGTGAAGCTCGTCCCGTCGATGGACAACAACGTCGGCCCGTTCGAGGTCATCGGCTCCCTGCTGATCCTCGCCTTCCTCACCTCGTCGCGGACCGACCGTCCGCTGTCGGCGCACCCCACGAGCCGCATCGGCGTCGGCATCCTCCTGGTCGCGCTCGCGTCGTTGATCAACATCGACGGCGACCGTCTCGCGACCGGGCTGGTCAACGTAGCGATCCTGTCGTTCTTCGCCGCCTATCTGGTGACCGCCGACAACCTCGTCCGGCAGTACTCGATCAGCCCCGGGCGACTGTTGGCGGTCGTCTCGCTCGCGCTGCTCGTCGTCGGACCGTGGATCGTCGCCAGCGGCCTCGCCGCTCCCGGCGACCTCCAGGAGGTGGGACCGTTCCGCAACCGGGCGCACATGGCGAGCTACATGTTGACCGCCTTCTGGATGGTGCTCGCCTTCGCTCAATGGCCACGGCTCCGGTGGCGGAGTCGCGCGGTCGCCTGGCTCGGCGTGCTGCTGTGCCTCTACGCGGTCGCCATCTCCGGCAGACGGTCGGTCTATCTTTCGCTCGGGGTCGGCGTCGTGGTGCTCGCCGTCGCCCTCCTCGGCGCCCGTCGCGGCACCCGCGTCCGCTTCGGGGTGGCGGCGCTGCTGGTCGTCGCCGCGCTGGCGGCGATGTACACCTGGGGCTCGAGGTACGTGCCGCAGCTCGCCTTCTTCAAGACTCGCGTCGGCATGATCGACGATCGGCTGGAGAGCGCGCTGGGTGTCTCCAGCGAGGAGGCCGAGGAGGAGAGCTTCTTCGCGCTCCAGCGCGACGGGGTCCGCACAGCGTTTCGCGAGCACCCACTGCTGGGCATCGGGTGGGGGGGCTTCGCTCGCTCCCGCTTCTCCCCCACCGGGCACGAGGTGCACAGCACGCCGTTGCGCTTCCTGGCCGAGACCGGCCTGCTCGGCCTCCTGCTCTACGTTGCGCTGATGATCTCTCTCGGATGGTCGGTCGGTCGCGCGCTGGTGCTGAGCCGCGGCAGTCCCTACTTCAACAGCTTCCTGGTGCTCGCGGTCGGCTACGCCAGCCTGCTGGCGAGCTACCTCTACAACCGTCACGTCACCGAGCGGACCTTCTGGATCCTGACGCTGGTGATCTTCGCCGGCGAGCACTTCGCCGCCCGGGTGGCCGCCGCCACCCGCCGTCCCGACCGACCAGGCTCGGCCGACGTCCGGCATCCGCAGGCGGCGTGACGGCGCGCTGATGGTCCGCCTGCTCTTCGCCACCACGCATCCGGTGACCATCGACCGGCTGCTGCGGGGCCAGCTCGGCTTTCTGCGACGGAGCGGGTTCGACGTCCACGTGGTGTCCGCCCCCGGCGATCGCCTCGCTCGCGTCGCCGAGCGAGAGGGGGTCACCGTGCACACGGTGCCGATGACGCGGGCGATCACGCCGGTCAGGGATCTCCTGTCGCTGGCTCGCCTCCTCTTCCTGCTGCGACGGCTGCGGCCCGACGTCGTCAACGCCAGCACGCCGAAGGCGGGACTGCTGGCGATGATCGCCGCGCGGGCGGTCGGCGTTCCGCACCGCATCTACCTCGTCCGTGGGCTCCGCCTGGAGACCCTCGATGGGTGGCGGCGGGCGGTGTCGCGGATGTCGGAGCGGGTGGCGGCCGCCGCCGCCAGCCGCGTCGTCTGCGTCAGCGGCTCGCTGCGCGATCGCTTCGTCGGCGAGCGCCTGGCGCCGGGCTCGAAGGTCCAAGTGCTCGGCGCCGGCAGCTCGAACGGCATCCCGGTGCCGGCGACCGGCGACGGTCGGGAGGCCGCCGGGCTTCGGGCCCGACTCGGCCTGACGCACGGCGCGACGATCGGCTACTTCGGTCGCCTGACGCGCGACAAGGGGGTCGCCGATCTCGTCGCCGCCTTCGTCGACCGGATCGCCCCCCGCCGGCCCGACGCCCGCCTCGTCGTCATCGGCGACGAGGAGCCGGGCGACCCCCTCCCGGCGACCGCCCGCTCACTGCTCGATGGACACGCCGCGATCACCCGCGTCTCGTGGGTCGACGATCCGCACACGCTCTATCCGGCGATCGACGTCCTCGCCTTCCCCTCCTACCGCGAGGGGATGCCGAACGTGCCGCTCGAAGCGGCGGCGCACGGCGTGCCGACGGTCGGCTACCGGGCGACCGGCCTCGTCGACGCGGTCGTCGACGGCGAGACCGGGACGCTGGTCGCGATCGGCGATCGCGACGCGCTGGGGCGGGCGCTGCTGCGCTATCTCGACGACGACGCGTTGCGCGTCGCCCACGGCGAGGCGGCCGCTCGCCGCGTCCGCCGCGAGTTCGATCCCGAGGCCGTATGGGGGGCGTGGCGAGACCTCTACCGTCGGGCGGAGCCGTCCGTCGCCGGAGGAGCGCGATGAGGGGCGTCGACCGCGCCGGCTGGTACCGGAGGTCGGGCAAGCGGCTGTTCGACGGCGTGGCGGCGGCCGCCCTCCTGCTGCTGCTCGCCCCGCTGCTGGCCGCGGTCGCCCTCGTGGTCCGCTGGAAGCTCGGCTCACCGGTGCTCTTCCGCCAGCGCCGCCCCGGCCTCGACGGTGAGCTGTTCGAGCTCCTGAAGTTCCGCTCGATGGCCCCGGCGTCGTCGCCCGCCGACACCGACGCGACCCGACTGTCCCCCTTCGGCCGCGCGCTGCGGCGGTGGTCGCTCGACGAGCTGCCCGAGCTGGTCAACGTGCTGCGCGGCGAGATGAGCCTGGTCGGCCCGCGGCCACTGCTCGCCCACTACCTCGACCTCTACGACGCCCGCCAGGCCCGCCGTCACGAGGTGCGCCCGGGGATCACCGGTTGGGCGCAGATCCACGGACGCAATATGCTCGACTGGCCGGAGAGGCTCGAGATGGACGTCGTCTACGTCGAGAACCTGTCGTTCGGCCTCGATCTGAAGATTCTCGCGAGGACCACGGCCATGATGGTGCGGGGGACCGGCATCCACGCCGAAGGGCACGCCACCATGCCCGAGTTCGAGAGTGGCGAGGAGGGGACCCGGTGAGCCGTGCGCTGGTCATCGTCGGCGCCGGCGGTCAGGCGCGCGAGCTCGCCTCGGCGGCCGAGGCGACCGGCGGCTACGAGGTGCGCGGATTCG
>JBPEXA010000514.1:0-4497 GCA_052032135.1 Thermoanaerobaculia bacterium
CGCGCCCGCGGGTCATTCGAGATTGCCGACGATGGCGGCCGCGAACTCCGAGGTCTTGAGCAGCGTCGCATCCTTCATCTGCCGCTCGAGGTCGTAGGTGACGCGCTTCTCGGCGATCGTCGCCTCCATCGCCGCCTCGACCGCCGACGCCGCCTCCTGCCAGCCGAGCCAGCGCAGCAGCATCGCCCCCGAGAGGATCAGCGACCCGGGGTTCACCTTGTCCTGCCCGGCGTACTTGGGCGCCGTCCCGTGGGTCGCCTCGAACAGCGCCAGGCCGTCGCCCTCGTTGCTGCCCGGAGCCATGCCGAGGCCGCCGACCTGGGCGGCGAGCGCGTCGGAGATGTAGTCGCCGTTGAGGTTGGTGGTGGCGATCACCTGGTACTCGTCGGGACGCAGCAGCACCTGCTGGAACATGGCGTCCGCGATGCGGTCCTTGACCAAGATCTTTCCCGCCGGCAGCTCGCCGTCGTGCTCGTCCCACAGCTGCTGCTCGCTGATCGTGCGGTCGCCGAACTCCTGCTCGGCGAGCTCGTACCCCCACTCCTTGAACGCCCCCTCGGTGAACTTCATGATGTTGCCCTTGTGCATGAGGGTGAGATCGGTGCGCCCCTGGTCGACGCAGTACTCGAGCGCCTTGCGCACCAGCCGCTTCGAGCCGGTGATCGAGATCGGCTTGACGCCGATGCCGCTGTCCTCGCGCACCCGCTTGCCGAGCTTGTTGCCGAGGAACTCGATCAGCTCGAGCGCCCCTCCCGACCCCTGCTCCCACTCGATGCCGGCGTAGACGTCCTCGGTGTTCTCGCGAAAGATCACCATGTCGACCCGCCCGGGCGCCTTGACCGGCGACGGCACCCCCTTGAAGTGGCGGACCGGTCGGATGCAGGCGTAGAGATCGAGGATCTGGCGCAGCGCGACGTTGAGGCTGCGGATGCCGCCGCCCACCGGCGTCGTCAACGGCCCCTTGATCGCACCGCGGAAGTGGCGGATGGCGTCGACGGTCTCCGTCGGCAGCCACTCGTCGCGCTTCGCTTTCGCCTTCTCGCCGGCGTAGACCTCCATCCAGGCGATCGAGCGGGCGCCGCCGTAGCAGCGGTCGACGGCGCCGTCGAGCACCGTCCGGGTCGCCGACCAGACGTCGGCCCCGATGCCGTCCCCCTCGATGAAGGGGACGATCGGCCGGTCGGGAACCTCGAGGCGACCGTCCTGGTAGCCGATCTCACCGCCGTCGGCGGGCACGTTCAGATTCTCGAAGGCCATCCTCTCCCTCCATCCTGTCGCCGCTCGGTCACCCGGCGTCGACGAACTCCGCCCGGGTACGGCGGTCGAGCAGACCCGCCTCGAAGCCGCGGTCGAGCAGCCGCTGGACCGCTCGCCGCCCCTCCGCGCCGTAGTCGCGCGTCCACTCGTTGACGTACATGCCGACGAAGCGATCGGAGCGGACGGGGTCGTCCTCCAACCCGCGGGCGTAGCGCAGCGCGTAGGCGAGCGCCTCGTCTCGATGCTCGAGCGCGTAGTCGATGCTCTGCCGCAACAGCCGGCACAACCTCCGCTGCAGCTGCGGATCGATGTCCTTGCGGATGCCGTTGCCGCCCAGCGGCAACGGGCCGGCCGTCTCCTCCTGCCACCACGCTCCGAGGTCGACCACCTTGCGCAGCCCCTGCTCCTCGAAGGTGAGCTGCCCCTCGTGGATCACCACCCCCGCCGCCGCGCCGCCATCGGCGACCTCGTCGAGGATGCGATCGAAGGGGACGATGCGCGTCGCCACCTCCGGCTGCCAGAGGCGCAACGCGAGATGGGCGGTCGTCAACCGCCCCGGAATCACGACCTCGACGCCGGCGAGGTCGTCGCGCTCGAGCGGCTCGCGCGCTACCACGACCGGGCCGTAGCCGTCGCCGAAACTCGCCCCCGACGGCATCAGCGCGTAGCGATCGGCGAGGTAGGCGTAGCCGTGGATCGACAGCGCCGTGATCTCGTAGGTTCCCTCGAAGGCCGCCTGGTTGAGCGTCTCGATGTCATCGAGCACGTGGCTCACGTCGAGGCCGTCGAGGTCGAGCCGCCCCTGGGTCAGGGCGTAGAACATGAAGGCGTCGTCCGAATCCGGACTGTGCGCGATACGAACAGGGATACGAGCCGCCATCGGGCGCGCAGGCTATCAGAGGTCGAGAGCGCCGAGGGGGCGGTAGAGTCCTACCTTCGAACCGTCCGACCGGAGTGCGTCCGATGACCGAACCGACCCCCGCAACGCCCACCGAGATCGACCCCCGTCTCGCCCCGTTCCTGCCGCTCGTCTACGTCGCCTGGGCGGATGGCGATCTGACGCCCGACGAGATTCGCGGCATCTGCCGCGAGGTCGAGTCGACCTCCGACCTCGACGTCGACTGCAGGGAGGGGCTCGGCCGCTGGCTCGATGCCGAGCGGCCGCCGACCGCCTCCGATCTGCAGCGCCTGCTGGGACATCTCCGCCGCGCCGCCGGCGACTGGACCCCGGCGCACCGCGCCGACCTCGTCGACCTCGGTCGCCGTCTCGCGGAGGCGGGAGGGCATCGACCGGCCGCCGCCGAGCTCGACGCTCTCGAACGGCTCGCCGAGGCGCTCGGCGTCGTCGGCGACGAGGCGGCGCGACGGATCCTGCCGGTCCCCGATCTGCCGGAGACGATCGAGCCGTCCGACGCCGACGATCGGTTCGATCCTCGCGCGCTCACCGCCCTCCTCGACGCCCCACACGCCGCCACTCGGGCGCGAGTGGAGGCGCTGCTCGCCGACCCCGACTTCGGCTACCGATACGACCTGTCGACCGCCGACTACCGCGCGCTGGTCACCGGATGGTGCCGCCGGCTGGCGGACGCCGGGCTCGGCAGCCTCGGCCTGCCGCGCGAGGTCGGCGGCGCCGACGACCCCGGCGCCTTTCTCGCCGCCTTCGAGACCCTCGCCGAGCACGATCTCAGCCTGCTGGTGAAGTTCGGGGTGCAGTTCGGCCTGTTCGCCGGCAGCATCCAGCAGCTCGGCACCGAGCTTCATCACGCCGCCTACCTGCCGGCGGCGGGGACGATGGAGCTCCCCGGCTGCTTCGCGATGAGCGAGACCGGGCACGGCTCGAACGTCGCCGAGCTGCGGACGACCGCCGTCTACGACCGCGACGCCGAAGAGTTCGTCGTCCACACCCCCAACGAGCGGGCGCGCAAGGACTACATCGGCAACGCCGCCCGCGACGGTCGCCTGGCGACCGTCTTCGCGCAGCTCGAGATCGACGGCACCGGCTACGGCGTCCACGCCTTCCTGGTGCCGATCCGCGACGAGCAGGGGGCGCCGATGCCGGGCGTCACGATCGGCGACTGCGGCGTCAAGCTCGGCCTCAACGGCGTCGACAACGGCCGCCTCGCCTTCGATCGGGTCCGCATCCCGCGCTCCGCCCTGCTCGACCGCTTCGCCACCGTCGACGCCGACGGCAGCTACGACAGCCCGATCGCCAGCCCCTCGAAGCGCTTCTTCACCATGCTGGGGACGCTCGTCGGCGGCCGCGTCAGCGTCGCCCTCGCCGCCCTCACCGCCAGCAAGTCGGCGCTCACGATCGCCGTCCGCTACGCCGAGCGGCGGCGCCAGTTCGGCCCCGCCGGCGAGCCCGAGGTGACGTTGCTGCACTACACCACCCATCAGCTCCGACTGCTGCCGCGCCTCGCCAAGACCTACGCCCTCCACTTCGCCCTGCGCCACCTCGCCGACCGCTACCTGCACGACCCGGCGGACGCCCGGCGCGAGCTCGAAGGGCTCGCCGCCGGCCTCAAGGCGATGTCGACCTGGCACACCACCGACACCGTGCAGGAGTGCCGGGAGGCGTGCGGCGGTCAGGGCTACCTGGCGGTCAACCGCTTCGCCGCCCTCAAGGCCGACACCGACGTCTTCACCACGTTCGAGGGCGACAACACGGTGCTCCTCCAGCTGCTCGCCAAGGGGCTGCTGTCGAGCTATCGCAAGCAGTTCGGCGACATGAACTTCATCGACATGGTCCGCTACGCCGCCGCGCAGGCGACGGCCGCCGTCGTCGAGCTCAACCCGATCGTGGTGCGCAACCGCTCGCGCGAGCACCTCCGCTCGGCGGCCTTCCACGAGGACGCCTTCGGCTGGCGGGAGCGCCATCTGCTGAGCACCCTCGCCCGCAGGCTGCGCAAGCGGATTCGCGCCGGCATGGACAGCTTCACGGCGCTCGTCGAGTGCCAGGACCATGCCGTGTCGCTCGCCAAGGCCCACGTCGAGAGCGTGGTCTACCGTGAGTTCCGCAGCGCGGTCGAGGCGATCGACGACCGGTCGCTCGCCGAGGTGCTGCAGCCGCTCGTCGCCCTCTACGCGCTCGAGCGGATCGAGGCGGATCGCGGCTGGTTCCAGGAGCATGGCGTGCTCGAGGACGCCAAGGCGAAGGCGATCCGTCGCGAGGTGCGCGCCCTCTGCCGCGAGGTCCGCCCGCACGCCCGCGGCTTGGTCGACGCCTTCGCGATCCCCGAC
>JBPEXA010000515.1:0-1834 GCA_052032135.1 Thermoanaerobaculia bacterium
GACGGCCGAAGAGGCGGTCGCCGCCGAGAACGGCGGCGGAGCGTCGAGCTTCATGACCGCCCGCCCGGTGGCGATCACCATGGTGTTCGTCGCCGCCGTGGTGTTCGGCTTCTTTTCCTACGGCCGGCTGCCGGTCACCCTGATGCCGGAGCTCTCCTACCCCACCCTGACGGTGCGCACCGAGTATCCGGGAGCGGCGCCGGAGGAGGTGGAGAACGACGTCAGCCGCCCGATCGAGGAGGCGCTCGGCGTGGTCAGCGGCCTGCGCCGCATCAGCAGCGTGTCGCGCGCCGGGGTGAGCGACGTCATCCTCGAGTTCACCTGGGACACCGAGATGTCGGAGGCGATCCAGGACTCGCTCGAGAAGCTCGACCTCATCCTGCTGCCCGAGGAGACCGAGCGGCCGCTGATCCTCCGCTTCGATCCGTCGCTCGACCCGGTGATGGAGCTCTCGCTCTCCGGCGAGGGAGAGCGCTTCGCCGGCGAGGAGGGGCTGCGGCGGCTGCGGCGGCTCGCCGACCTGCAGGTCAAGCGCCAGCTCGAGCCGATCAAGGGAGTGGCGGCGGTGCGGGTGCGCGGCGGGCTCGAGGAGGAGATCCACGTGCTGCTCGACGAAGAGCAGCTGCGGCGCACCGGCATCTCGATCCAGCAGGTGATCGACCGCCTGGCGCAGGAGAACATCAACCTCGCCGGCGGCACCCTCACCGAGGGCCGCACCGAGTACATGGTGCGCACCCTCAACGAGTACGAGGACCTCGACCAGATCGCCGACACCGTGATCGCCAGCTTCGAGGGGCGCGACGTGCGAGTGCGCGATCTCGGCGAGGTGCTGCGCTCCCACAAGGAGCGGCAGATCCTCACCCGCACCGACTCCAGCGAGAGCGTCCAGATCGACATCTTCAAAGAGGCGGACACCAACATCGTCGCCCTCGCCGAACGGGTGCGCGCCGAGCTCGGTGAGTTCGACTTCGAGACGGCGGACGAGCCGGAGGACGAGGCGGCCGAAGCGGCGGCCGGCCGCGGCGGTCGGGGCGGTCGCGGCGGCGGTCGCGGCACGCCGGTCGCCGGCCTCGTCGAGCAGCTCTACAAGGACGAGGGGGTGCAGCTGGCGATCGCCGCCGATCGCTCGCTCTTCATCGAGAGCAGCATCCAGGAGGTGATCCAGACCGCGGTGATGGGCGGCCTGCTGGCGGTGCTGGTGCTCTTCCTCTTCCTTCGCGACCTGCGGACGACGGTGATCATCGGCCTGTCGATCCCGGTCTCGCTGCTGGTCACCTTCGCCCCGCTCAACCTGCTCGGCGTCACCTTGAACGTGATGTCGCTCGGCGGCCTCGCGCTCGGCATCGGCATGCTGGTCGACTCCTCGATCGTGGTGTTGGAGTCGATCTTCCGCTGCCGCGAGGAAGGGGACGACCTCGAGCCGGCGGCGGTGCGCGGCACCGCCGAGGTGCGGGGCGCGGTGATCGCCTCGACCCTGACCACCATCGCCGTCTTCTTCCCGATGGTCTTCGTCGAGGGGGTCGCCGGCCAGGCGTTCGGCGACCTCGGCTTCGCGGTGGTGATGTCGCTGCTGGCGGCGCTGGCGGTCGCGCTGTTCCTGATCCCGATGCTCGCCTCGCGCGGCGGCCGGCAGCTGATCGGGGTTCGCGGGCGGCAGCCGCGCCTGCGCGGCTTCGCCACCGGCCGGGCGTTCGCCGCCGACTGGCGGCGGCTGCGCGAGCGCCGGCGCTGGTGGCTGTGGGTGGTGCCGGTCGGCCTCTACCTGGCGATCCGCTTCGTCTTCGGCGCCCTCGTCGAGGGGGTCGGCAAGCTGCTGCTGCTGATCGTCGCCGGC
>JBPEXA010000516.1:0-3178 GCA_052032135.1 Thermoanaerobaculia bacterium
GTCGACGGCGAAGTAGAAGACGCTCTGCCGCTCGGCGAAGCTGTCGACCTGCGCGGTCTCGCCGACGCCGTAGGTGATGCGGACCGTCTCTCCGGCGGTGAGCGGCCGCCCGCCGACGCGCACCCCGAGCAGCTGCTGGTCGAGGGTGGTCGGCTCGAGCTCGACGCCTTCCGCGCGGGTGTCGACCTCGGTGGAGCCCGCCCGCCCCGGCGCCGTGGTCTGCGGGGTGCTCCACTGCCAGAACGGCGGCGCCTGGAAGAACAGCCATCCGCCCTCGGCGATCCCCTCGCTCCCCGTGGTGAACTCGAAGACGAACTCGGCGGCCCGACCGGCGGTGACGCGTTGCGGCCCGCCGACCATCCGCACCGTGCCGCCGCCGTCGCTCGGATGCCGCGGGCTGTCGAGGTCCTCGCGCAGGGCGGCGACGATCTCGGGGCTGGCGTTGGGGGCGAGGCCGCCTTCGGCTGGCGGCGGCTCGGGCGGCTCTCTCGGCCCCTCCGGCGCGGCACACGCAGCCGTGAGCACGATGACCACCACGAGCAGAGACGCCGCAGAGCGCATGCCCCTACTATGCCAGCAGCACGATCCCCGGGGCCCGCTTGTCCCCCGCGCCGCGACGGGAGACAATAGCGCCCTCGGCGGCGTCCGCCGCCGACGACCAGCGACGACATCGACGCGGGCGTCGCCCGCGACCGGCAGCACGGAGGATCCGACATGGGCGCACTCGACGCCAATCAATGCCGCACCGGCACCAAGCTTCTGCTCGACGGCGAGCTCTACAGCGTCATCGAACGGGCGCACCACAAGCCGGGGAAGGGAGGCGCCTTCGTCCGCTTCAAGCTCAAGGGGATCGTCACCGGCAAGGTGATCGACCACACGGTGCGCGCCGGCACGAAGATGGAGACCGCCGACGTCACCACCCAGACGATGCAGTACCTCTACCAGGATGGCGAGAACTTCGTCTTCATGGATCTCGGCACCTACGAGCAGCTGATGATCCCCGGCGAGCTGCTCGGCTTCGCCGCCGGCTTCCTCACCGAGAACGCGGAGGCCGACGTCACCCTCTACGAGGGGCGCGCGATCGGCGTCCAGCTCCCCCAGAAGATGGTGTTCGAGATCACCGACACGATCGAGAACCCGGCGATGGGCAACACCGCCACCAACGTGACCAAGGACGCGACGATCGACACCGGCATGACCATCCAGGTCCCCCCCTTCATCAACATCGGCGACCGGGTGCGGGTGTCGACGGAAGACGGCAGCTACGTCGAGCGGGTCAACGACTGAAGCCGCCAGCCTCAGCGCGGCGACCGCTTCAGCACGTCGCGCACGATCTTGAGATGGTGATGATGATGGACCTCCATGAAGCGCCAGCACTGGGCGACGCTCATGCCGCCGAAGTACGGATGCTTCGCCACCGGCCGGCGGTCGGTGAACCTCGCGTCGAGCGATTGCAGGCGGCGCGATCGATCGCGCGCCTCGACGACACCGGCGGCGAGCCGCTCGGCGTCGACCTCGCGCGGCTGCGTCCGCTTCGGCGCCCGTCCGCGACCGCGGGGGATCCAGCGCAGCAGCAGCAGCGTCCTGCCGACGGTGGAGAAGGGAGAGAGCTCTTCGGTCGACGGCGTCTCGATGGCGTCCATCAACGTCCCGTCGGCGATCAGCAGATGATCGAGGTGCTCGCCGACCGACCAGCCGGAGACACCTTCGGCGCGGCGCTCGACGACCGGCAGCAGCCGCTCGAACTCCTCGAACTGGCGGTCGAGGCGCGCGAAGGTCGCGCGCAGGGAGGCCGGCGGGGAGGGCATCGTCGCCGTCCAGCGTACCCCAACGGCCATCGACCCGCGCGGCGCGAGCACGCGGTGGATAGAATCACCGTCCGATGAGCGAGAGGAGCATCCCCCAGCCGCGCGGAGCGGTCGGCGACTTCGAGGCGCTCGGCCTGAGCCGGCCGATTCTCGACGCGATCGACACCGTCGGCTTCGTCCACCCGACGCCGATTCAGGCGGCGGTCGTCCCCCACGCTCTCGAGGGGAGGGACGTCATCGGCCTGGCGCAGACCGGCTCCGGCAAGACGGCCGCCTTCTGCCTGCCGCTCGCCGAGCGGCTGCAGCACGGCCGCGGCATCCGCGGGCTGATCCTCAGCCCGACGCGCGAGATCGCGATGCAGACCAAGGAGTTTCTCGACGTCTTCGGTCGCAGCCACCACCTCGAGACGGTGCTGCTGATCGGCGGCGTCAAGATCGGCCCCCAGATCGACCAGTTGAAGCGCAAGCCCGACATCGTGGTGGCGACGCCGGGCCGGCTGCTCGATCATGTCGAGCGGCGGACCGTCCACCTCGGAAGCATCGAGGACCTGGTGCTCGACGAGGCCGACCACATGCTCGACCTCGGCTTCCTGCCGCAGATCCGCAAGGTGCTGCGGGCGTTGCCCGAGCAGCGGCGGACGATGATGTTCTCGGCGACGATGCCGCCCCAGATCGAGCGGCTGATCCAGCAGTTCATGACCGATCCGGTCACCGTCGACCAGCGGCCGGACGGCGCCGCCGCCGAGGGGATCGAGCACGAGCTCTACCTGGTGGAGGAGAAGGACAAGAAGCGGTGCCTGATCGCGCTGCTCGAGGGGGACGAGGGGAGCACCCTCGTCTTCCTGCGGCGCAAGATCGACGCCGAATGGGCGTGCCGGCAGCTCGAGATCGAGGGCCATCCGGTCGAGCGCATCCACTCCGACCGCTCGCAACGCCAACGGACCGCCGCCCTCAAGGGCTTCCGCCAGGGGGAGCACCGGGTGCTGGTGGCGACCGACGTCGCCGCCCGCGGCCTCGACATCCCGCGCATCGAGCACATCATCAACTTCAATCCGCCGGAGACGGTCGAGGACTACATCCACCGCGCGGGCCGCACCGCCCGCGGCGACCTCGGCGGGCGCGTTTCGACGATCGCCACCTGGCGCGATCGCGAGATGATCGAGCGGATCGAGGCGAAGCTCGGCCACAAGATCCCGCGCCAGCAGGTCGAGGGGGTCGACCCCTACGTAGAGGCCTCCGGACCGCGCCGCGCGCGCATCCGACGCCGCCTGCTGTAGTTCACGGCGACTCAGCCCATCGCGCGGTCGCCGATCGCGCCGACGTATCCCCGCTGTCGCACTGAGGTGACGGGCGCAGCGCGTCCCACTGAC
>JBPEXA010000517.1:0-5830 GCA_052032135.1 Thermoanaerobaculia bacterium
CGAGGCGGTGCGCTCGTGGGCGGCCGCCTGGTCCGATCAGAGAGTCGACGACTACCTCGCTCACTACGCGAGCGGCTTCCGGCCGTCGGGTCGGCGGAGCCGCGAGGCGTGGGCGGCGATGCGCGCCGAGCGGATCGCCCGCCAGTCGAACGTCCGCGTCGGCGTCGCGCTCGCCGAGGTCGTCGAGACGTCCCCACTCGAGCGACGGGTCACCTTCGTGCAGTCCTACAGCTCCGACAGCTACCGCGACCGGGTCCGCAAGCTGCTGCGGCTGGTGTGGGAGGACGACGCCTGGAGGATCGCCGAGGAGCGGGTCGTCCGCGCCCTCGGCTGAACCGTCGTCCCGGCCGACTGCTACGCTCGGCGCAGCCTTGAAGACGCCCCAGCGAGTGATCGCCGTCGACTGGTCGGGCGCGATCCGCGGCGCCGCCCAGCGCATCTGGACCTGCGAGGTCGCCGCCGGCAAGGTGCGCCGGCTCGAGAACGGCCGCGACCGGGACGGCGTCGGCGAGCTGCTGGTCGCGGAGGCGGAGCGCGACCCCGAGGTCGTGGTCGGCCTCGATTTCGCCTTCTCCTTCCCGGCCGGCTTCCTGATCAAGCGCGGCCGGCGGCGCGCGACCGCGGTGTGGAAGGAAGCCGCCCGCGACGGAGAAACGTGGCTCGCCGAATGCCCGTTCCCGTTCTGGGGAAAGCCGGGGCATCGCAAGCCGCTGGTGGGGGACGCTCTCTATCGCGCCACCGAGCTCGCCGTCGAGCGGGAGTCCGGCCGCCGCCCCAAGTCGGTCTTCCAGATCGCCGGTCCCGGCGCGGTGGGGGTGGGGAGCGTGCGCGGCATGCCCCTGCTGTCGAGCCTGCGCCAGGCCGGATTCTCGATCTGGCCGTTCGACGACCCGCAGCTGCCGCTGGTGGTCGAGATCTGGCCTCGGCTCTTCGTCGGCGACGTCGTCAAGCGCGACGCCGACGCCCGCAAGCGCTGCCTTGCGGAGACGCTGCCCGATGTGCGCGGCAAGGCGCGCGCCGCCGCGGTGGCGAGCGACGACGCGTTCGACGCACTCGTGTCGGCGATGGCGATGGATCGCTGCCGCGAGCTCTTCCCCCGTCTCGAGCGCGCCGTCGACCGCGGCGTGCGCCTCGAAGGGGAGATCTGGCGTCCAGGCAAGTAGGGAGTGGTAACCTCGGCGCCTGCCGGCCCTTCGCCGGCGGGTCGCGACGGTCTCATCGAGGGACGGCATCGTCGCGGCCGAGGAGAGAGCAACCATCTCAGGCCCCGGGGACTTCCTCGCGCGCCTCCAGAGTCTCGGAGGCGATGCCGCGATCTTCGAATCGCTGGTTCGGGATGCGCCGTTCGGCATCTACCTCGACCATCCCGAGAAGGGGTGCATCTACGCCAACCAGGCGCTCCTCGATCAGTTCGCCCTCGACTGGGAAGGGTTCCGCGGATTCGGCTGGGCCCGGCGCGTTCACGCCGGCGACCGGGATCGGATGGCCGAGGCGATCCGGCGCTACGAGACCGATCTCGAGCCGATCCACGCCACCTATCGGGTCGAGGTCGGTGACGGCCCACCGCGATGGGTCGAGGCGTTCGTCAAACCGCTCCTCGACGCCGACCGGCGGCACGTCGGCAGCGTAGGGGTCACCCGCGACGTCACCGACGAGCGACGCCTGCTCCACCAGAGCGCCGAGTCGCAGAAGCTCGAGGCGGTCGGCCTGCTCGCCGCCCGCACCGCCCACGACTTCAACAATCTGCTCGCGGTGATGCTGATGGCGACCGACCTGCTCGCTGACGAGGTGACGAGCGCGGACGGCATCGCCAGCCTCGAGTCGATCTCGCAGTCGATCGAACAGGCGCGGCAGGTGACCGACCAACTCCTGCTCCTCTCGCGGCGGCGGATCGCCAGCGGGCGGCTGAGTCGCGTCGACGAGCAGCTCCAACGGCTGGCGCCGCTGCTCTCCCACACGCTCGGAGAAGGGATCGACCTCGTCGTCGAGACCGACGCCGCCGATTGCGTCGTCGGCCTCGACTCCGGGCGGTTCGACCAGGTGGTCCTCAACCTCGCCACCAACGGACGGGACGCGATGGGAGGCTACGGACGGTTGGAGATCCGCACCGAGCGCCCGTCGTCGGAGGAGGTGGTCCTCACCGTCGCCGATCACGGCGACGGCATGAGCCCCGAGATCCTCGCGCAGGCCTTCGACACCTTCTTCACCACCAAGGAGGAGGGGCGCGGCTCGGGCCTCGGGCTGACCACCGTGCGCGACACGGTGCAGCTGGTCAACGGCACGATCGACATCGCGTCGGAGGTCGGCGAGGGGACGCGGGTCACCGTCACCCTCCCGACCCTCGACGCCACGCTACCGGTCGCCGCCGCCGAGCGCGCGGACGAGGTCGACCTGCGGGGCGACGCCGACCTCTATCTGGTCGAGGACCAGGACGCCCTGCGCCAGTCGCTCGCGATCGCCCTGGCGCTCAACGGCTATCGGGTGCGGACCGCGCGCCGTATCGAGGACGCGCTCAGCGACCTCGCGAGCCGGCCGTGCGAGCTGCTGGTGACCGACCTGATGCTCCCCGACGGGGTCGGCTCCGAGCTGGTACGGAAGCTGCGGCGGCGGCTTCCCGATCTCCCCGTCGTCTTCATCTCGGGATTCGCCGGCGTCGCCGCCGACCAGCTCGAGGAGATCCCCGACCGCTGCCTCTTCCTCGGCAAGCCGTTCGCCGCCGCCGATCTGCTGCTCGCCATCCGCGAGCTGTTGCCACCGACCTGATCCCCGGCGGCCACGCTCCGGTAAGGTGCGGTCCATGACGGCGTCGATGGCGACCATCGTCAAGCGCACCGGCGAGATCGTCCCGTTCGATCGCGAGAAGATCCGGGTGGCGATCTACAAGGCGACCGCCGCCGTCGGCCGTCACGACGCCGAGCTGGCCGAGGCGGCGACCGCCGAGGTGGTCGAGGCGCTCGGCGAGGCCTACTCGGCCGATCTCCCGGCGACCGTCGAGGACATCCAGGACGTCGTCGAGCAGGTGCTGGTCCGCACCGGTGAGGCCGACGTCGCCAAGGCCTACATCGTCTACCGGCACGAGCGCGCGAAGATGCGCACCGGACGGCGCACCGCCGGTGGCGGCAACATCCCGTACAAAGCGATGTGGCAGGCGCTCGACTGGGCGATCGAGCACGACTGCCACACCGTCGACGCCCTCAACGAGACGATCGCCGGAGGCCGGCTCCCGGAGCTGATCGCGGCCGCCGAGGAGCGGTATCACAGCGAGATCGATCTCGCCGCCGAGGCGGTGCTGGCGCGACGCGAAGCGCTGCGGTTCCTGATCGTCGCCGGCCCCAGCTCGTCCGGTAAGACGACGACCACCCACAAACTGACCGAGCGACTGGCTGCCGAGGGGATCGACGCCGTGCCGCTGGCGCTCGACAACTACTTCTTCGACCTCGAGCTCCACCCCGGCGACGAGTTCGGCGACCACGACTTCGAGACGCCAGAGGCGCTCGACCTCCGCCTGATCAACCGTCACCTCGCGATGCTCGACGACGGGAGGGCGATCGACATGCCGGTCTACGACTTCAAGACCGGCCGGCGCCTCGATCGCACCGAACGATTCGAAGCCCCGCGCGGCAGCCTGATCGTCCTCGACACCCTCCACGGCTTCTACGACGGGTTGACGGCGGCGGTGCCGGACGAGCACAAGTTCCGCTTCTACATCGAGACCATCAGCCAGCTCAAGGGGCCGTCGGGCCGCTACGTCCGGTGGACCGACGTCCGCATGCTGCGGCGGATGTCGCGCGACGCCCTCTTCCGCGGCTACCACCCCGAGAAGACGATCCTCCACTGGCACTATGTCCGCCGCAGCGAGCTCAAGCACATCATCGCGCACCAGTCGAAGGCGGACTTCCACCTCAACGGCGCCCTCCCGTACGAGCTCCCCTACCTCAAGCTCCACACCTTCGCCCACCTGCCGGAGTTCCTCGACAAGTGGCGCGACGACGAGCGCCGGCTCGACGGTTTCCTCCGCGCGCGCCGCGTGCACGACCTGCTGTCGCAGATCGAGAGCGTGGAGGACGACCGCCTGGTGCCGCCCGATTCCCTCCTCCGCGAGTTCATCGGCGGCTCGACCTACGACCTGCACTGAGTCGCGCTCAGGCGCCGGGTGCCGCCCCCCCGCCCGACCACAGCCGGGAGCGCACCCGTCCCGAGCGGTCGACCTCGAACGTCCAGCGGTCGTAGGCCGACAGCTCGGCGAGCAGTTGAGCGGCGCCCCGCCAACGCTCGATCTCGTCGATCCGCGGCAGCGGCACCCCCTCCAGTCTGCGTTCGAGGTCGGCGGCGACCGCGCGCACCAGCTCGAGATCGACGGCATAGGCGAGCCGAGCGTCGCCCGGGCCGGTCGCCAGCTCCGCCGCCAGCTGGCGACCTCTGTCGAGAGCGAGGCGGTCGGAAGCGGCGATCCGCCAGCCGCCGTCCGACGCTTCGTGGCGGGAGATGCCGAGCAGCCGGTAGAGCCTCTCGAACGGCAGCTCCGGCAGCCGTGCGCCGCGCGCCAGCACCACCGCCGACGGCACCCCGCGCAGGCTCCCCTCCCCCGGACCGAGGATCGCCACCGCCGTCCGCCCCCCCGAGGCCGGGCGCTCGAGGCGCAGCATGCCGCCGGCGACGGGCGCTCGCCGCGGCGCGTCGTCGTCGCCCGCCGACTGCAGATCGAGATGCTCCCCGCTGCGCCGCAGCCGGTAGCGGCCGGCGGGGAGCGGACCGACGTCGATCGACAGGTCGAGCCAGGCGAGGGCCGCTCCGACCAGCGATCGGTCGTCGTCGGATCGCTCGGTGATCGCCGTGTGGCCCCCGCCGCCGCTCTCGAGCCGCCACGACATCCCGGTCCACGACACCCGCCAACGCCGCCCCCCCTCGTCGACCTCGCCGCCCTCGAGCCATGGGTTGGCGGCGACCGCCCCCGCGGCGCGCGCCACCACCCCGACCGCCGGGAAGACCTCGGCCACGACCGCGAGCTCGTCGCCGGCGAGGTCGGTCGCGATGGTGAGCGCCCGAGCGGGGGGGACGGCGAACGGTCCGAAGCGGGGGAGCTCGACCTCCGGGGTCCCCAGCAGCCGGGAGAGCCCCTGCCGCCACCGCCGAGCGCCCTCGCCGTGGGCGAGGAAGCCGAGGTTCTGGTGCGGATGGGCGATCCAGACGCGCACCGGCAGCTCAGCGCCGGTGAGCAGAGCCGCGCCCGCGCCATCGGTGTCGACGGTCCGCGGATGGTGGCGCGGCAGGTACCAGTACGCCAGGTGACCGACGGCAAGTACAATCACCCCGCCGATGAGGGCCCGCTGGGCGGTCGACCGCATCGCGCTACCTTAACCACTTCTCCAGCCGCTGCGCCCGTGCCGACCGAGGACCCTCTGATCGACCCGGCGACCGGCCGGCCGTGGACCCCCGGCCGACGGGCGCGGCGAGCGGTCGCCCGCCGCCTGCCGCGGCTCGCCCACGGCTACCGGTGGACGCGAGCGTGGGCGCGCCACTACGCGGGCCAGATCTGGTTTCGCGTCACCAGCATCCCTCGCACCTGGCGCTGGGCGCGAGGGGTCGTCGGCGAGATCCGCCACCGGCGGCGGGAGCCCCGGCTGACGATCGCCGTCGACGTCATCCCGCTGTGGGAGTCGCTCACCGGTGTCGGCTGGTACATCTACCGCCTCCTCGAGCAGCTCGCCGACGCTCCCGACGTCGCCATCCGCCTCTACGGACCCGACCCGCTGGTCGGCGAGGGAGTGCCGGAACCCGTGCAGCCGCTGCCGACCGGAAGGGCCCTCGAGCACGTCGCCTACGAGGTCCC
>JBPEXA010000518.1:0-3785 GCA_052032135.1 Thermoanaerobaculia bacterium
GCCCGCCGTGGCGCACCAGCACCGCCGCACCGAAACCGGTGCCCGGTCCGACGAGGCCGATCGGCGCGCCGTCGACGGCGACGCCGTTCTTGATCCCCCGCCGCGACTCCGGCGCCAGCGACGGCAGGGCGAGGGCGAGCGCCTCGAAGTCGTTCAGCACCTCGAGCCGCTCGAGGCCGAGCTCCTGCCGCAGGCCGGTGATCGAGAAGCTCCAGTCGCGGTTGGTGAGGTCGACGCGATCGCCGAGCACCGGTGCGGCGACGGCGAAGCCGGCCACCCGCGGCGCCGGAGTGTCGGGGACGTCGGCGAGGTAGGCGCGGCACGCCTCCGCCAGCGAGCCGAAACGGCCGCACTCGACGACGCGGACGTGCTCGATGTCGTCCTCCGACACGAGGGCGAAGCGTGCGTAGGTGCCGCCGACGTCGGCGACCAGCATCGATGGCTCGCGAGTCGCCACGCGGATCAGTGGAGGAACATCGGCAGCCCCTGGATGCGGGTCACCCGCGGGCGATAGGCCTCGGTGTCGTAGAAGCGCTCGACGTCGACGCGGCGCACCCCCTCGCCGACCCGGTCGAGGGAGACGACGGCGTAGCGACCGCCGACCACCGCCGTCATCATCCCCGTCTCGCCGGTCAGCAGGTGCTCGGCGGCGAGCCGCGCGAAGTTCTGCGCCACGAGTCGATCGAGGGCGTCGGGAGGGCCGGAGCGCATCAGGTAGCCGAGCGGCTGGTAGATCGCCCGCTCGCCGCTCGCCTCGCGGATCATGTCGGCGATCCGGGAGCCGATGCCGCCGAGCTTGCGGTTGCCGACGGCGTCGGCGTCCCCCGACTCGAGCGGCCCGGCGCCCACCTCGTGCGCCCCTTCGGAGACGGTGAGCACCGCGTAGCCGCTCGGGTTCGAGCGCTTGTCGGCCAGCAGCATGTCGATCAGCGGCTGGCGGTCGAACGGGTGCTCGGCGATCAGCGCGCGGTCGGCATCGGCCAGGTAGGAGGCGAGCAGGCACGGCTCTCCGGAGTTGCGGCCGAAGAGCTCGACGATCAGGAAGCGCTCGTGCGATCCGGCGACCGTTCGCAGATCGTCGATGAAGTTGACCGAGCGGGTGACGGCGGTCGAGAAGCCGATGCTGTAGTCGGTGCCGTAGACGTCGTTGTCCATCGTTTTGGGGATGCCGAGCACCTGCACCCCCTCCTGGTGGAGGCGGCTGGCGAACGACAGGGTGCCGTCGCCGCCGATCGCCACCAGGGCGTCGAGCTCGAGCGCCTCGATCGTCGCGCACACCTCGGCGGTGAGGTCGACGGTGCCGTCGTCGTTCGGCTCGCCGGCTCCGGCGAGGTGCTCGGGGACCTGGTGGGGGAGGAGCAGTGCCGGGTTGACGCGCGAGCTGTGGAGGAAGGTGCCGCCGGTGCGATCGATGCGACGGGTCCGCTCGCGGTCGAGGGGCACCATCCACTCGTGGTCGCGAGCGCCGTCGTCGGCGCCGATGTGGAGCAGCGACGCCCAGCCGCGGCGCAGGCCGACCACCTCTCTCCCCTCGGGGGTGAGGCTGCGGACCAGCCCCTTGATGACGGAGTTGAGGCCGGGCACGTCGCCGCCGCCGGTCAGCACCCCGACGCGACGGATCATCGATCTTCGGCCGTCGTCGCCACCAGACCGATGAGGTCGACGACGCGATTCGAGTACCCCCACTCGTTGTCGTACCAGGCGATCACCTTGACGAAGCCGTCCTCGTGCGCCTCGGTCGAGGCGGCGTCGAAGATCGACGAGTGGGGGTTGCCGATGATGTCGCTCGACACCAGCGGATCCTCGGTGTACTCGACGATGCCGGCGAGCGCTCCCTCGGCGGCGGCGCGCACCGTCTCGTTGACCGCCTCCCGGTCGGGACGGGCGCCGACGCGCGCCACGAGGTCGACGATCGAGCCGTCGGGGACCGGCACCCGGACGGCGATGCCGTCGAGCTTGCCGTCGAGCTCGGGGAGCACCTTGCCGACCGCTCTCGCCGCCCCGGTGGTGGTGGGGATGATGTTCTCGGCCGCCGCCCGGCTGCGGCGCAGGTCCTTGTGCGGCACGTCGGCGAGCCGCTGGTCGTTGGTGTAGGCGTGCACCGTGGTGATGAAGCCCGCCTCGAGCCCGAAGGCGTCGTCGAGGATCTTGGCGAGCGGCGCCAGGCAGTTGGTGGTGCAGGAGGCGTTCGAGACGATGCGGTCGTCGGGCGACAGCGCGCTGTCGTTGACGCCGAGCACCACCATCGCGTCGATCGGCTCCTTGGGGGGGACGGTGAGGATCACCTTGGAGGCGCCGGCGGCGAGGTGCGCCTCGAGCGGTGCCCGCTCGCGGAAGACACCGGTCGACTCGACGACGACGTCGACCCCCAGCTCTCCCCAGGGGATGCTCGCCGGGTCCCGCTCGCCGGTCATCGCGACCCGCGTGCCGTCGACCCACAGGCTCTCGTCGTCGACCTTCACCTCCTTGTCGAACACCCCCATCACGGTGTCGAAGCGCAGCAGGTAGGCGAGCTGCCGGTTGTCGAACAGGTCGTTGATGGCGACCACCTCGATGTCGTCTCGGTCGCTCAGGATGCGGAAGACGCTGCGGCCGATGCGGCCGAAGCCGTTGATGCCGACGCGGATCGCCATCAGCCGCCCCCCTCGTCCATCGCCGCCAGGCGCCGGATGAGGTCGACCACCCGGTGGGCGTACCCCCAGCTGTTGTCGTACCACGACAGCGTCTTCGAGACGTGGTCGCCGAGCGTCGAGGTCGCCAGCGAGTCGAACGTGCTCGAGTACGGAGTGCGCACGATGTCGGACGAGACGATCGGGTCGTCCTCGTAGGCGAGAATGCCGCGCCAGTCGGCGGCCGCTGCGGTGCGCACCACCTCGTTGATCGCGGTGACGGTCACCGGCTTGTCGTGCCAGGCGACGAAGTCGACCACGGAGCCGTTGGGGACCGGCACGTTGATCGCCTTGCCGGTCAGCTTGCCCCGCAGCTCGGGGAGCAGCTCCATGACCACCTCCGCGGCGTTGGTCTCCTGCGGGATGATGTTCTCGGCCGCCGCGCGCCCGCGGCGCGGGTCCTCGGAGGGGACGTCGGCGAGCCGCTGCTGGTTGGTGTAGGCGTGGACGGTGCTCAGGAAGGCGCGCTCGATGCCGAACGCCTCGGCGAGGATCTTGGCGACCGGGGCGATGCAGTGGGCCGTGCAGGAGGCGTTGGAGACGATGCGGTGCTCGGGCGCGAGCAGATGGTCGTTGACGCCCATCACGACGGTGATGTCGGGCGGGTCCTTGGGGGGCGCGCAGAGGATGACCCGCTTGGCCCCCTGCTCGAGATGTCCCTCGATCTCCTGCCGGGTGCGCTCGACGCCGGCCGCCTCGACGACGATGTCGACGCCGTAGTCGCCCCACGGCACGTCGGCCGGATCCTCGTTGGCGAGCATCGGGATCTGGCGCCCGGCGACGTAGAGGTGGTCCTCCTTGATGCTGAGCTCGTCGGGGAACGGACCGAGGATGGTGTCGAAGCGGATCAGGTACTCGACCGCGCGATGATCGGCGATCTCGTCGATGGCGACGATGCGGATCTCCGGGTCGTCGTAGAGGATGCGGAAGACGTCACGGCCGATGCGGCCGATCCCCATCAGCCCGACCTTCACCGGCGCCACGTGAGCCCTCGCGATCCCATGGGTCGGGGATCTTACACAAGATGCAGTGCGACGCCCTCCGCCGGTGCGGGGATGCGTATACTCCGGCGTCGGCAGCGGAGCTGCCGTCGCGAGGAACGCTGTCGATGACCTG
>JBPEXA010000519.1:0-5804 GCA_052032135.1 Thermoanaerobaculia bacterium
GCCGTCGGCGATCGCCGGCGTCGAGATCGGCCCGTCATGAGAACCATCGTGACCGCCGTAGGTCGGCCCGAGGTCGGTGCGCCACAGCTCGACGCCGTCCGTCGTGTCGAGGGCGATCACCGCGTCGCGCTCGCCGTCGGCCATCAGCGTCACCAGCCGGCCCCCGGCCACCACCACGCCCGAGTAGCCACTGCCGAGCGGCCGGTTCCAGACCAGCTCGAGACCGAGGGGCCCGTCGCCGGGGGGCAGCCCGACCGCGCGGCCCGCCGCGGCGGCGCCGCGGAAGCTGGTGAAATCGGCCGCCCCCACCCCAGTCGCCAGCGCCATCGCCGGCAGGGTGACCGCCACCGCTCGCACCCTCCGTCGGAGAGCCGCCACGCTATCCACGAACTCCGTCATCGCTGCTGGCCGTCGCCACCTCGCTGGGTCGCCCCTTCCGGATGGGCGCCGACTTTAGCAGTCGACCGTCTCCAGCTGTCGGCCGACGCTAGCTGTCGTCGTCGTCGACGGCGAGCGCTTCGAGCTGCGCCCGCAGGTCGGCGGGCAGCGGGATCTTGCGACCGCTGCGATAGTCGATCAGCACGATCACCCCCTGCCCGCGGGCGACGTCGGTCGCGGCGTCGTCGGCGTCGAGCCGGCGGGCGAGATAGTCCATCGTGAAGCTGGTGTTGCCGAGACCGCCGATGCGGGCACCGACCTCGACCACCGCGGGGTAGTGCACGGGCGCCAGGAAATCGCAACGGGTGTGGGCGAGGATCGGTCCGATCGACGGCGTCCCTTCGGTCGCCAGCCCGACCCGGCGGAAGCACTCGATGCGCGCGGTCTCGAACCAGGTGAAGTAGCGGGTGTTGTTGACGTGCCCGAGAGCGTCGAGCTCCCCCCAGTGGACGGGTACGGAGATCGAGACCGGATAGCCCTCCATCGGGCGATCCTAACCGCCCGTGAGCCGCTCAGGCGGAGAGCACGAGGCGGACCGCGACTCTCAGCTCCTCGACGGTGTAGGGCTTCTCCACCGCCGCCTCGAAGCCATGGTCGCGGAAGCGCGCCATCACCGGCGAGTTCGAGTAGCCGCTCGAGACGATCGCCCGCACCTCGGGGTCGATCTCCAGCAGCCGGGCGATCACCGCCTCGCCGCCCATGCCGCCAGGCACCGTCAGGTCGAGGATCACGAGGTCGTACGGCTTGCCGGCGGTCAAAGCGCGCCGGTACAGCTCGATCGCGGCGGCGCCGTCCGCGGCGGTGTCGACCGCGTGCTCGTCGAGGCGCAACGCCCGCTGGCAGAAGGTCAGGATCGGCTGCTCGTCGTCCATCACCAGGATCCGCGCTCGGCGCGGCTTGGGCGTGCGGTCCTGCGACCGCGCCTCGGCCATCGCCACCGCGGCGGCGGGCGCCACCGGCAGGTGGACCACGAAGGTCGACCCTTCGCCCCGCACCGATTGGACGGTCACCGACCCGCCGTGACGCTTGACGATCGAGTAGACCATCGCCAGGCCGAGCCCGTTGCCATCCTGCTTGGTGGTGAAGAACGGGTCGAAGACCCGCTCGAGGTGCTCGTCGGAGATGCCGATCCCGCTGTCGCTGATGGCGACGCGGCAGAACTCGCCGGCGGGGAGCGCCAGCGCGTTGCCGCTCTCGACCGTCACCCGCTCGCCCGCGAGCTGAAGCACCCCTCCGCCCGGCATCGCCTCCACCGCGTTCATCACCAGGTTGTGGAACACCTGACCCAGCTGGCCGGGGTCGACCTCCGCCGGCCCGAGGTCGGGCGCCAGCTCGAAGTCGGCCCGCACCGACGAGCCGCGCAGCGAGAACTCGACCGTCTCCTGCACCAGATCCGCCAGCTCGACGACCTGGCGACGGGGGGCGCCGCCGCGGGAGAAGGTCAGCAGCTGCTGCGTCAGCTCCTTCGCCTTCAGGGCGGCCCGCTCCGCGTCCTCGAGTGGCGTCTCCTGGTCGCCGCCGCCGAGGCCGAGCAGGCTCAGGTTGCCGAGGATCACCGTCAGCAGATTGTTGAAGTCGTGAGCGAGACCGCCGGCGAGCACGCCGAGCGAGTCGAGCTTCTGCGCCCGCACCAGCTCGTTCTCGAGCCGCTCGCGCTCGGTGACGTCGCTGAGGAAGTTGACGGTCGCCGGCCGGCCGTCCCAGTCGAGGACCGCCGTCTTGAGCTCGACGCGGCGCACCTCCCCCGCCTTGGTCAGCACCCGGAAGCGATAGGTCGATTCGGGATCGATCTCGCCGCGCACCCGCTGCTGATGGCGCTCGTAGACCAGCTGACGGTCCTCCGGATGGATCAGCTCGGTGAACGGCACCGCCTCCAGCTCACCGGCGGCATACCCCATCACCGCCGCGAACTTCGGGTTGAAGTAGCGCAGCTCACCGTCCTGCGCGACGAGGATCATCTCGTTGGCGTTCTCCACCACCTCACGGAAGTGCTTGGACTCGAGCGTCGAGCCGGAGCGTCGTTCGCTCTGCTCGGGTTTTGCTGGTGAGGTGGGATCGGCCACGTCGTTCTCCAGACGCACTGACTACCAACTATTTGCAAGCCACGTACCGACTGGCGCATGGCGGCTAACCCCCTCGACCACAACGAGTTGTCGCTCGACTTCCGGGGCCACGGGAGGCCGAACGACACTCACCCGGACAAAACCACCCGGTCGGGCCGGGCGTTCCTCCCCGGGATCTCGCAGGCAAGGAAGGCTGCACGATCGTACAATGACTCCCACCGCGGCGGCAGTGACGGGGTCGACCCAGTTGAATCGAGACGAGGTCATCGGCAAGGGCAGGGCGCTTCTCGACGCGCCGCTGTTCACCATCGCCGGCACCGAGATCACGTTGGCGACCATCGTCGCCTTCGTGCTGATCGTCCTGGCGGCGTTCGTCATCTCGAAGCTGGTGCGGCGCGGCGTCGAGCGATTCCTCGTCGCCCGCGAAGTCCAGGACCTCGGGACCCGAGCGGTCATCGCGCGCCTGCTGCACTACACGATCGTGCTGCTCGGCGCCGGCGTCGCCCTGCACACCATCGGCATCAACCTCAGCGCCCTGTTCGCCGCCGGCGCCCTGTTCGCGGTGGCGATCGGCTTCGCGATGCAGAACGTCGTCGCCAACTTCGTCTCCGGCATCATCCTGCTCGCCGAGCGGGCGATCAAGCCGGGCGACGTGCTGGAGGTCGACAAGGCGATGGTGAAGGTGCGCGACATGGGGATCCGCGCGACCATCGTCCGCACGCTCGACGACGAGGACCTGGTGATCCCCAACTCCGTGCTGGTGCAGGGGAGCGTGAAGAACTTCACCTTCCGCGACGAGCTCTACCGCTTGCGGGTGATGGTCGGCGTCTCCTACGACTCCGACATGCGACAGGTCCGCGAGGTGCTCGAGGCGACCGCCCGCGATACCGAGCGCA
The DNA here is from genome assembly GCA_052032135.1 of Thermoanaerobaculia bacterium. Taxonomy (GTDB): domain Bacteria; phylum Acidobacteriota; class Thermoanaerobaculia; order Multivoradales; family JAHEKO01; genus CALZKB01. The sequence goes on from JBPEXA010000519.1 coordinate 3,398, forward strand.
GCCACCAGCGCGAGCCGGTCGTGCTGCTCTCCGACTTCGGCAGCTCGTCGGTCGACTTCGAGGTGTCGGTGTGGACCGAGGATCCGTGGAAGAGCCGCACCGGCCGCTCGCAGCTGCGCGAGGCGATCTGGTGGGCGCTCAAGGACGCCGGGATCACGATCGCCTACCCGCAGCTCGACGTCCACTTCGACGAACCGCCGCCGATCCGGGAGGTCAACGCGTGAGCCGTATCCGCCGCAAGCCGAAACCGGGAACCCATCCCGGTGCACTGGTCGTCGACGAGTTCGGGCCCGACATCCGCGTCCACCTCATCGGCTACGGGCCGCGGGAGCTCGAAGAGCGAGAGGTCGAGAGCGTGCAGGAGATCGAGGACTTCCTCGCCCGCTTTCCGGTGACCTGGGTCAACATCGACGGCCTCGGCGACGGCGCTCTGCTGCAGGAGATCGGTGACCTCTTCGGCATGCATCCGCTGGCGCTCGAAGACGTCGTCAACGTGCCCCAGCGGGCGAAGGTCGAGGTCTACGGCGACGACCTGTTCGTCATCGCCCACATGGTGTCGGAGCGGGACGGCGTGCCGGCGACCGAGCAGATGAGCCTCTATCTCACAGAGCGCTGCGCCATCACCTTCCAGGAGCGGCCGGGAGACTGCCTCGAGCCGGTCCGACTGCGGCTGCGCTCGGGAACCCGCCGACGGCTGCGCGAGTGGGGGGCCGACTACCTCACCTACGCGCTGCTCGACGCCGTCATCGACCACTATTTCCCGGTGCTCGAAGCGTTCCAGCACCGGCTCGAGCGGCTCGAGGACGAGCTGCGGGCCGAGGTCGACGACCCCTACGAGCGCATCCGGGCCGCCCGCGAGGAGGTGCGGGCGCTGCGCGGCGCGATCCGGCCGGCCGGCGAGATGACGCGCCTGCTGGCGGTCGGAGACCTGCCCCACATCGGCGGCGAGACGCCGACCTTCCTCCGCGACTGCCACGATCACGTGCTCGAAGCGATCGATCAGCTCGAAGGGTGCCGGGAGATCGCCTCCAATCTGATGGACGTCCACCTGTCGGCCGAAAGCCACCGTGCCAACGAGACGATGAAGGTGCTGACGCTGGTGGCGACGATCTTCATGCCGCTCTCTTTTCTCGCCGGCATCTACGGCATGAACTTCGACCCCTCGCTGCCCGGCAACATGCCGGAGCTGGGCATGCCCTACGGCTACCTCGTGTTGCTCGGGGTGATGGCGGCGGTCGCCGTCGTCATGCTCCTCTTCTTCAAGAAAAAAGACTGGTTCTGACCGGGAGATCTCCATGCATCGAATCCGCGCTCGCTCGCTGACCCTCCACCTCGCCGTCCTCACCCTGATCGCCACGGCCGCGGCCGCTTCCGGCTGGCCGCAGTGGCGAGGGCCGGATCGCGACGGACGATCGACCGACTCCGGGCTGCTGCAGAGCTGGCCGGAGGGGGGGCCGCCGCTCGCCTTCCAGGCCGCCGGGCTCGGCGGCGGCTTCTCGAGCGTCGCCGTCGCCGACGGCAGGATCTACACCCTCGGCGACGTCGAGGACGTCCAGTACGCCGTCGCCCTCTCCGACGTCGACGGCAGCGTGCAGTGGAAGACGCCGATCGGGCCGGCGTGGGACGACGAGTTCCTCGGGCCGCGCTCGACGCCGACGGTCGCCGGCGACCACCTCTTCATCCTGAGCACCGAGGGGGAGGCGATCTGCCTCGAGGCGGCGACCGGCAAGGAGGTGTGGCGCCGCAGCCTGCCGGAGGAGTTCGGCAGCCACATGATGCAGGCGATGGGAACCACCGACTGGAAGTACGCCGAGTCGCCGCTGGTCGACGGTGACCGCGTCATCGTCACCCCCGGCGTCACCGGAGCCGCCCTGGCGGCGCTCGATCGGGCGACCGGCGAGACGATCTGGGAGGCGCCGATCCGCCGCCTCGGCTCGGCCGGCGCCTACGGTGCCGGCTACTCCTCGGTGGTCGTCTCCAACGGCGCCGGCGTCAAGCAGTACGTGCAGCTGATCGGCCGCGGCGTGATCGGCATCGAGGCGGAGACCGGCCGCTTCCTGTGGGGCTACAACCGGGTCGCCAACGACATCGCCAACATCCCGACGCCGCTGGTCAGCGGCGATCATGTCTTCGTCACCACCGGCTACGGCACCGGCGCGGCGCTGCTGCGCCTGGTCCCCGGGGAAGAAGAGGGGAGCGTGAGCGCCGAGGAGGTCTACTTCCTCGAGCCGAACACCTTCCAGAATCACCATGGCGGCGTCGTCCTGCACGACGGCCACATCTACGGCGGCACCGGCCACAACCGCGGCTTTCCGATCGCCGTCAGGATGGAGGACGGCGAGGTGGCGTGGGGGCCGGAGCGCAACGACGGCAGCGGGTCGGTGGGGGTCGCCCACGCCGACATCCT
>JBPEXA010000052.1:0-10285 GCA_052032135.1 Thermoanaerobaculia bacterium
GGCGAGGTCGGAATAGCCGTTGATGACGGTCAGCAGGTTGTTGAAGTCGTGCGCCACGCCGCCGGCCAGCCGCCCGATCGCCTCCATCCGCTGCGCCTGTCGCAGCTGTTCGCGCATCGCCACCTGCCGCGAGATGTCGACCACGCTGCCGCGCACGAGACGGCGATCACCGGACGCCAGAGCGGCGAGGAAGATCTCCGCGTGAAACTCGGAGCCGTCCTTCCTCCGGTGCATCCAGTCGAAGCTCGGGAAGTCGCCGGCGAGCGCGCGACCGATCTGCTCGCGCGCCGCCTCCGCCGACGGCCGGCCGTCCGGTTGCAGGGGAGGGCTGAGGTCGGCCGGCCCGAGCCGCAGCAACTGCTCACGGCTCACCTGGAAGAGCTCCAGCGCGCGGTCGTTGCAGTCGGTGAAGCGTCCGCTGTCGACGTCGAGGATGACGATCGCCTCCGGCGCGTTCTCGACCAGCGTCCGGTACCGGAGCTCGCTCTCGCGCAGCTCGAGCTCGGCCTGTCGTCGCATCGTCTGCTCGTTGATCCGCCGCCGCTGCATCTGCAGCCGCTCGAGGCCGGCGAGCACGCCGAGCACGAGCACCGCCGCCAGGATCACCATCTCGCGCATCTCCCGCAGCTGCGGCTCGACGAGGTCGAGCGCCGAGAAGACGAGGTGCACCACCGGGAAGGCGATCGTGCCCACCAGGGCGAGGTTGGTCCACCGCTCGCGCACCGGCGTCGCCTCGGCCAATTCGCCGGCGTCCGCGTCGGCGGCGAACTCGAGATGCCGGGTGCGGGCGGCGACGACGATGGCGACGATCGGCGCGCACCACAGCAGATCGAACGGGCCGCCGGCCCCGGGCAGCGCCAGGCGATCGGCGTAGTCGAGGCTCTCCAGCAGATCGAGGACGCCCCAGGAGGCGGCCGCGGCGACCAGCAGTGCGTAGACCGCCCGCCATCGGCGGCAATGAGTGTCGCGCAACAGCCGGACGAAGAGGAAGATGAGGAGGGCGTCGAAGACCAGAAACAGGTACATCGACGGCAGCCACGACTTGTAGCGCTCGGCGTCGAGATTGCCGGGCACCAGCACGAAGTAGGTGAGGAAGCCGAACATCGTCACCAGCATGGCGACCGATTCGAGGGGGCTGAGGCGGGTGGTGCCCTCCGGCCGGTGCGGGACGACCATCGCCGCCAGCGCCAGGAGCGCGTAGAAGACCAGATAGAGGCAGTCGGTCAGCAGCAGCCAGTAGACCGGCGCCTCGACCCCGGCGGCGACCACCATGGCGAGCTTGGCGGACCAGAGCGCCACGACCGAGCCCGTGACGAGTCCCCAGAAGCGTCGATCCTGGCGGGAGGGGAGACGCCCGATCCCTCTGGCGATGACGGCGACGGTGAGGGCGAGCGACAGCACCTCGAACCAGGTCCCGGCGTAGGCATCGTGGGCCGCCGGCGGCAGCAGGTGGACAAAAAACGGCAGGGAAAGAAGCCCGAAGAGCAGGAAATAGGCGGCCAGAAGAGGGTCGCGGGCGAGCGCCGACGCCCAACCGCCGGTGCGGTAGACCGTCCGCGATGTCCCACCGGACGGGCGCAGTTCAGGCATCCAGGGCTCGCAAGTTCGGGTCCTCTTCGGCGGCGCTGCTCGAGAGTCCGGATCGCCGGCTCCCCATCGCACCGTCCTCTGGACGTTCTTTAGGAGCAACGATCGTGCCAGCCGAGGCCCGACCCATCGGGCACGCGCCCGGTGGGTCGGCGCTCACCTCCGCGACCCCGCCGGTAGACTGGGCGCCATCCGCTTGCACAAAGGAGATTGCGATGCTGCCACGCGCCTCAGCCCTGTTCCTGGCCGGCGCCGTCGTCCTGTCGACGATCGGCGCCATCCGCGCCGAGGAGCCCCCGTCCTCGACACCGTCGACCCCGTCCGTCGAACGCTCCCTCGCCGAAATGGTCGCCTTGCTGCGCCTGCACGTCGCCCAGCAGCGCACCGGACTCGCGATCCAGCGGCTCGAGATCTCCCGTCGGGAGCTGGCGGCTCGGGAGCGCGAGCTCTATGACGCCCGGGTCGACGAGGACGGTCATCGACAGTCACTCGCCCAGCTCGAGAACCGCATCGAGATGTGGGAGTCGACCGTCGAGGCGGAGGAGATCGAGAATGCGGACCGGCGGATGATGGAGCGGCAGGTCGAGATCGAGCGGAATGCGATCGACCAGCGCATCTGGCGGGCCCAACAGCGGATTCTCGACCTCGAGGTCGAGCTGAGGCGCCTGCGCGACGACCTCGATCGCTGGGAGGCCGTGATCGACGCCTCGCCCACCCTCGACGGCTAGCCGGCAGCGGCGCGCTCCCGCGGCGCTGCCGGCGATCGGCCGATCCGACCGTCGGCTCAGCCGTAGGCGATCGAGACCACCTCGACCCGGCAGGCGAGCGCCGCCACCTGGTTCGGGGTGAGGACCGCCTCGAAGCCGCCGTCGACCATCTGCGAGATCTCGAAGCCGAACTGATCGGCGAGCGCCTGTGCGACGGCGCCGACGTCGCGCTTGGGATCGAGCCCGACGGTGAACACCTGATCGCCGGGCGAGGTGCCGGGCTCGCCGGTCACCGCGAGGGCGCTGGCGCACAACGCGTTCGACACCGCCTCGGCCTGGCCGGTCATCGACCCGGCCCGCGCGGTGATGGTCGCCGTTCCGGTCTCGAAGCCGGGGGTCGCGAGGCCCGTGGGCGTGATCGTGATCGCCCGCGGGTTCGACGATGACCAGCTGGCACCCGGGACCGGGTTGCCGGCCTCGTCGGTGGCGGTGAACTGGGCGGACTGACCGGCCTGCAGCGAGACCGTCTCCGGCTCGATGGCGAGGTTCCCGGTCGGGCTGGTCGGCGTGCTGTCACTGCACCCGGCCACCGCGACGAGCGCGGCGGCGACGAGTGCGAACTGGATCCTACGAGTCATGGTGTCCTCCTGGAGCGTGGCGTTCCCTCGTCGCGATGCTATCAACTCGAGCCCTTGCGGTCGTCGGTGCCACGGACCTTGTCCTTGAGATCGTCGATCGCGTCGCCCGCCGCCTCCTTCAGCCCTTCGGCGGCGTCGGCGGCGGCGCGACCGACCTCGCGCGCCTTCTCGCCGACCGCGCTCTCGGCGACCGCGTCCCGCACCCGCTCGCCGCGCTCGGCCACCGAGCGCCCGAGCCCCTGCGCCGCTTCGACGGCATCGTCGAGCTTGTCGGCGGCCGCCTCTTTGACCCCCTCGGCGACATCGGCAGCCGCCCGTCCGACCTCTCTCGCCTTCTCGGCGACCCCTTCCTCGATCGCCGCCGCCCGCACGTCGCGCCCGCGCTCCGCGGCGGCGTGTCCGAGACTCTGGACCTTGTCGACCGCAGCCTCGGTGGCACCGGCTGCCTTCTCGGCGGCCGCCTGACCGGCCGCCGTCGCCTTCTCCGCGGCCGCACCCGCCAGGTCACCGGCCTTCTCCCCGGCCGACTCCGCCGCGCCCGTCAGTTTGTTCCAAACGTCCTTGAAGCCCACGGTCGCACCTCCTCTGGTTCGCCGACAGCCTACCCGAATCCCGGAGGAAGGCGATGGCGTCCGCCACGCTAGCCGTAGCGCCCCTCGATGTAATCGGCGGTCTCCTGATGCTGAGGTGCCACGAACATCTGCTCGGTGGTCGCGTGCTCGACCAGCCGGCCGAGGAGCATGAAGACGCACTCGTCGCTCGCCCGCCTCGCCTGCGCCATGTTGTGCGTCACGATCAGGATGGTGTAGTCGCCGCGCAGCTCCCACATCAGCTCCTCCACCGCCTCGGTGCCGCTCGGGTCGAGCGCCGAGCACGGTTCGTCCATCAGCAGCACCGCCGGTTTGACCGGCAGCAGTCGTGCGATGCACAGCTTCTGCTGCTCCTCGAGCGAGAGCCGGGTCGCGCCCCGATCGAGACGGTCCTTGACCGAGTCCCACAGCAGCACCTCGCGGAGCGCCTCCTCCACGATCTGGTCCTCCTCCGCGCGCGACACCCTCGCCCCCGGCTCTCGATGCGTCCGGTGGCCGAAGAGGACGTTGTCCCGGATCGACAGCGGCAGCGGGTTGGGTCGTTGGAAGACCATGCCGACCTGCTTGCGGACCTGCACCAGATCCACCTCTTCGCCGAAGATGTCGCGCCCCAACACCTCGATCGACCCGGTCGTGCGCACGTAGCCGAGCCGCTCGTTGATCCGATTGACGGTGCGCAGCAGGGTCGACTTGCCGCAGCCCGACGGCCCGATCATCGACGTGACCTTCCCCCGCCGGACGTCGAGATCGACGTCGAACAGTGCCTGGAAGGTGCCGTACCAGAGATTGAGCTCGCGGGTCGAGATGGCGGGCGCCCCACCCTTCTTCCCCCTAGCCAAATCGTCCCTCCAGGTAGTCGCGCGTCCGCCGGTCCGACGTCCTGCCGCTGAACAGAGCGTCGGTCGGGCCGACCTCGACCACCTCACCGCTGAGGAAGAAGGCGGTGCGGTCGGCGAGGCGCGCCGCCTGCTGCACGAGGTTGGTCACCAGCACGATCGTCATCTCGTCCCGCAGGTCCTTCAATACGTCTTCGATCCGCATCGTCGTCACCGGATCGACCGCGATCGAGAACTCGTCGAGCAGAAGGACCTCCGGCGACTGCGACAGTGCGCGGGCGATGGTCAGCCGTTGCTGCTGCCCACCCGACAGCAGGCTACCGAGCGAGTCCAGCCGGTCTTTGACCTCGTCCCACAACGCCGCCTTGGTCAGACACTGCTCGACGATCACGTCGAGCTTCTCTTTGTTGCGGATGCCGGAGAGGCGAGGCGACAGCGCGACGTTGTCGTACACCGACAGGGGGAGCCCGACGGGCAGGGGGAAGACGACCCCGATGCGCCGCCGCAGCGAATAGAGATTGCGCCACTTCGCCACGTCGGTGCCGTCGAGCCGCAACTCCCCCGCCGTCTCCATCGTCGGCACGAACTGATCCATGCGGTTGAGCGCTTGCAGGAATGATGTCTTGCCGCTGCCGGCGGGGCCGACGATGCCGAAGATCTCGTTGGGCATCACCTCGAACGTGGCGTCCGCCAGCGCTACTTTCTCGCCGTAGCGGATCGACAGGCCGCGCGCCTCGATCTTCGGCTCGACCGCCGTCGCGGCTACCACTTCCTCTTCCCCCGCAGGTAGGTGCGGAAGGCGATCGAGATCGCGTTCATCGCCAGCACCATGCCGATCAGCACCAGGGCGACACCGAAGGGGAGCGCCTCGGGCACGTTGGGGACCTGCGTCGACACCACGAACAGATGGAGCGACATCGCCATGGTCTGATCGAACACCCCTTCGGGAAGGAAGGGGAGGAAGAAGGCGGCGCCGGTGAACATGATCGGAGCCGTCTCGCCGGCGGTCCGCGACACCTCGAGGATCACCCCGGTGAGGATGCCGCTGATCGAGTTCGGCAGCACGATCTTGCGGATCGTCTGCCACCGGGTCGCCCCCATGTTCCAGCACGCTTCGCGGAACGCCTGGGGGACCGCCTGCAGCGATTCCTTGGTGGCGACGATCACCACCGGCAACGTCATCACCGCGAGCGTGAGGCTGGCGGCGAGGATGCTGGTCCCGAAGCGGAAGAAGAGGACGAACGCGCCGACCCCGAACAGCGCGTGGACGATCGACGGGACGCCGGCGAGATTGATGATCGCCAGATTGACGACCCGCGTGAACCAGTTGTCGGAGGCGTACTCGGACAGGTAGAGGGCGGCCGCGACGCCGATCGGCACCGAGGCGAGCAGCGCGACGGAGACCAGCCACACCGTGCCGATCAACGCCGGCAAGATCCCCCCTTCGGTCATGCCGTTGGTCGGCTCCGTGAAGAGGAAATCGAACGAGAGCACCGGACCGCCCTTGTGGACCAGGACGCTGAGGATGACGATCACCGGGAGGATGAGCAGCACGGTCATCGTCAGGAACAGCAGCCCCCAGAGCTTCTCGACCTTGCGGTTGCGTCGGTTGAGATCGGTGGTCTCGAACATCGGCTATCGCTTCCTGATCCCGCGGATGACGAGATCGGCGGTCAGGTTGATGACGAAGGTGACGACGAACAGCAGGATGCCGAGCGTGAACAGTGCCCGGTAGTGATCGGACCCGACGGCGGTCTCGCCGAGCTCGGCGGCGATCGTCGCCGTCAGCGCTCGCACGGAATCGAACGGGCTCGTCGGCAGGTTGATCGAGTGCCCGCTCGCCATCAGCACCGCCATCGTCTCTCCGAAGCCGCGTCCCACCCCGAGCAGGACGGCGGCGACCAGCCCGTTCTTGGCCGCCGGGAGGACCACCTTGCGCACCACCTGCCATCGCGTGGCGCCCATCGCCTCCGCCGCCTCCCGGTAGCCGTCCGGAACCGCCTTCAGCGCGTCCTCCGCGATCGTGGTCATGATCGGCGCCGCCATCAACCCCAGGATCACCCCGGCGTTGAGCACGTTGAGGCCGACCGGCACGTCGAACAGCTGGATGATCAGCGGATTCATGATCGACAGCCCGATGAACCCCCAGACCACCGACGGGATGGCGGCGAGCATCTCGACGAGCACCTTCAACGTCTCGCGCGTCCGCCCGCGAGCGAACTCGGCGATGTAGATCGCCGACCCGAGCGAGAACGGGACGGCGACCAGCATCGCCAGGCCGGTGACGCTCGCGGTGCCGGCCATCAACGCCAGGATGCCGTAGGTCGGGTTGTTGTCCGAGGTCGGCCGCCAGGCGGGCGAGGTGAAGAACTCGCCGACGTCGAGGGTGTCGACGATGAAGGGGATCCCCTCCCGGCCGATGAAGACGAAGATCCCGAGCACCAGGACGATGCCGGAGATGCCGCCGACGAAGACGAGGGCCTGCACCGCCTTGTCGACGTACCAGGCGAGATCTCTGCGGTCGAGCTCCCGCCGCGTGGGTCGATCCGCCGGCGGGGGCGTCGCCGCTCCCATCGGGCTCAATCGACCTCTTTCCCGCGCAGCGTTTCCATCAGCCTCCCGATCTCCTCCTTCAGGTTCGAGAAGGCGTCCGCCAGCGCCGCTTCGGCGCGATCCTGATCGAGATCGTTGGGTGGCACGCCGACATCCCATTCGAGGATGACGGTCCGGAAGGGGAGGTTGCTGGGGAGGTTGGCGCCGGCGCCCGGTGACAGCGAGACGATGACGTCCGCCTCGAGGATGTCGGAGCCGAACGCCTCGATCGTGGTGGGCGAGAGGCCGCTCCGGTCGAGACCGAGCTCGTCGAGGAACAGGCGGGCCCGTGGCTCGATCTCGTCGCTCTCCGTCCAGCCGGCGCTGGCGAACCGGTTCTGATCACCGAACGCTCTCCTGGAGTAGGCGACGGCGAGCTGGGTGAGCGCATCGTCGCGCTCGGCGACGAACAGCACCCGCGACAGTCGCTTCTTCGTCATCTCCCCGGTGGCGACGAAGATCGTCTCTTCACAGATGTTCTCGGCCTGATCGGCGACGCGACTCAGGCGGTTGATCGCTCCACCGAGCGCGAAGAGGTCGTTGACCGAACGGGTGCCGGCGTCCCCCTCCGCGAGCAGATCCTGGAACACCTTCCGCAAGCTGACCTCGATCGTGTGGCCGAGGGCGAGGGTCGCCCGCGCCTTGTCGGCACTGCCCTCGTCGAAAGCCTCGGTCGCCTGGCGGAGCATGGTGCGGACGTGATCGACCACCACCTCGATGTCGGCCTCGATCTGCTTCGGCATCGTGGTGTCGAGCTGTCCGAGCTCGCGCGCGATGACGACGGCGTAGTCGCCGATCCTCTCCAGCGCGACGCTCAGCCGCATGACCGCGGAGACGAACCGCAGGTGGCCGGCGCTCGGCAGATGCCGGGCGACGAAGGCGTGGCACTTGCCGTCCAGCTTGCGCACCCGGCGGTTGACGACGAGGTCCCCGAGGATCGTCTCGTTGGCGAGCTCCTGATCTCCGGCCAGCAACGCCTTCACGGCGTTGCCGAGCGCCGTGTCGACGCGTCGGCTGATGTCGCGCACCCGCTTGCGGATGTTCTCGAGATCCCGCTCCAGCCGTTCTTCGTAGTGACTCATGAGGCGCCTCCGCGGCCGATCGTAGCGGCCTCTCGCGCTACGCCGCGCAATCGACGGCCGAGGCGGGGGCGTACCCCTTGTCGTAGATGATGCACTGCCCGGCGTCGCTCAGCACCCAATCGAGGTACGCCTTGACCGCCCCCTCCGGGGTGCCCGCGGTGTACATCAGAAGTGGTCGCGCGATCGGGTAGGTGCGATCGACCGCCGTCTGCACCGACGGCGTCACGCAGTCGCCACCCTCCTCGGCCTGAACGCACGGCATCTTGATGGAGGGGGTGGCGTAGGCGAGACCGCTGTAGCCGATGGCGCACGGAGTGTTGTGGACGAGATCGATGACGTCCTTGGAGCCGTGCATGTCGCGGGAGCCGAGCTTGTACTCGCCCGTTCTGCCGAGCACGACCTCCTTGAAGTAGTGGTAGGTGCCGGAGTTGTTCTGTCGGCTGACGCGGACGATCTCGCCGGAGCCGCATCCCGGCACCTCGACGCCGAGGTCGGACCACCTTTCGATCGCACCGCCCTCTCCGTAGATCGCCGCCAGCTGCTCGATGGTCAGCGAGTCCAGTGGGTTGTTCTTGTGGAGGAAGATCGCCAGCGCGTCGTACCCGACGACCCACTCGATCGGTTGCACGCCGTTCGCCTTCGCCGCCTCGAGCTCCTTGTCCTTCATCTGGCGGCTGGAGTTGGCGATGTCGACGGTGCCGTTGATCATGGCGGAGATGCCGGTGCCCGACCCCCCGCCGGTCACCGCCACGGCGACGCTGGGGTCGACCTCCTTGTACGTTTCCGCCCACGCCTGGGCGACGTTGACCAGGGTGTCGGAACCCTTGTTCTGAATCAGGGTCCGACCGCTCGAGCCGCCGCGATCAGCGCCTCCTCCACAGCCTGCGACAGCCGCAGCCATGACGGCCGTTAGGATCATCTTGCGCATGGGAAGGACTCGCTCCTCTCTGGATTGCGGATGGTGGCGGGCGGGCGGAAGCCGCCCGAGCGAAGACGATAGACCGCCGCTGTGACGAACGTGTGACGGTGCGTCGAGGGGTTGGTGACAGCTCGCCGTCGGCGCAGGTCACCCTGCTACGCTCCCCGCGATGGCGGAGCACGTGCTCGTCGTCGAGGACGAAGGGAGCATCGCCGAAGTCCTCGACTACAACCTGCGGCGAGAAGGTTTTTCGGTCGACGTCGCCGAACGCGGGGACAAGGCGCTCGAGGCGGTGCAGGCCCGACGCCCCGACATCGTCCTCCTCGACCTGATGCTGCCCGGCATCGACGGACTGGACGTGCTGCGCGAGCTGCGGCGCTCGGCCGCGACGCGGACTCTGCCCGTCGTCGTCCTCACCGCCAAGGGCGAGGAGATCGACCGCATCGTCGGCCTCGAGCTCGGCGCCGACGACTACATCCCGAAGCCGTTCAGCCCGCGAGAGGTGGTGCTGCGGGTGAAGGCGATCCTGCGCCGATCGAGCGCCGCGGACGAGAGCGGCGACCAACCGCTGGGCGCCGGCAAGGTCGAGCTCGACCCGGCCGCGCATCGCTGTCTCGTCGGCGGTGACGAGGTCGCCCTCACGGTCACCGAATTTCGGCTGCTCCGCCTCCTGATGGAGCGCCGCGGCAGGGTGCAGACGCGCGAGCGACTCCTGAGCGACGTGTGGGGGTATCCCGAGGACATCGACACCCGGACGGTCGACACCCACATTCGCCGCCTGCGCAGCAAGCTCGGCGACGAGGCCGACAGGATCGAGACGGTGATCGGCGTCGGCTACCGCTTCCGCGCCGGCGGGCCGGGACCGTAGGCGCACGCTCGCCGGACGCGCCGATGCCCGCGCCCCGCTTCCACCCGCGCCTGCGCCTCGCCCTCTTCCTGCCGACGCTGGTGGCGCTGCTCGTCGGCATGCCGCTCGTCTGGCTGCTCGCCCGCGGGCTGCTGCTGCAGGCGGCGGCTTCGGCTCCCCGCCTGCGGATGGTGATCCCGGCGATCGCCGCGTTCACCGCGGTGCTGACCGTCTCGATCCTCGACCCGCTCTTCGCGTCGTGGACGGCGGCGGCGGCGACCGCTCCCTTCATCCCGGTGCTCGCCGGCCTCATCGTGCTGCTGCCCGGCCTCACCCTGACGATCGCGGTCAGCGAGCTGGCGACCGGCCATTGGGTGAGCGGCACCGCCCGCTTCGTCGGCTCGCTGGTCGTCTTCCTCCAGCTCGGCTTCGGCATCGCCCTGGCCGGCCGTGCGCTCGAGCTGCTCCCCGGCCTCGAAGCGGTGCC
>JBPEXA010000520.1:0-9064 GCA_052032135.1 Thermoanaerobaculia bacterium
CGAACCGGCTTCCCGGCGGGCCTTCCCGGTCCGCCGGGAAGTCGCGTCGGGTCGCCCTGAATCCCTGGGACGAGCGCCGCGCCGTCGCCGTTCAGCCCCGCCCGATCCCGGCGTAGCGCGCCACCGAATCGGCGGGCAGCATGCGCCGCCCGTCGACCACCAGCGGCTGCGACTCGCGGCCGGCGAGCAGCCGCGGCAGGCGGGCGAACTCGCTCCAGCGCGTCAGGATCGCGACCGCGTCGACCTCTTCGACGGCGGCCTCGAGCGAGGCCGCGTAGTCGACGTCGAGACCGTCGAGCTCGGCGCGCGCCGCCGCTTCGGCGATCGGGTCGAAGGCGACCACCCGCGCGCCGGCATCGACCAGATTCCGGACCACCGGCAGCGCCGGTGACTCACGGATGTCGTCGGTCTCCGGCTTGAAGGCGAGGCCGAGCACCGCCACCCGCCGCCCGTCGAGCGAGCCGAGGCCGTCGCGCAGCAGCTCGATCACCTTCCGCGGCTGCGCCTCGTTGACGGCGATCACCGCGTCGAGCACCGCCATCGGCTCCCCTGCCGCCTGGCCGTGGGCGATCAGCGCCTTGACGTCCTTGGGGAAGCACGAGCCTCCGAAGCCGCACCCCGCCTCGAGGTAGGTCGTGAAGCCGGGCACGAGACGCTCGCCCGCCTTTCGATCCGCCTCGAGGATCGGCGACAGCCGCTTGTCGAGGTGGACGCCGCGCATCACCTCGGCGACGTCGACGCCGCCGATCGCGGTGCCGAGATTGGCGATCTCGTTGGAGAACGAGATCATCGTCGCCAGCACGGCGTTGGCGGCGTACTTGATCATCTCGGCGGTGCGAGGCGTCGTCCGCATCACATCGACGCCGTCGAAAACGGCGTACAGCTCGGCCATCGCGTCGAGGGTGCGCTCGTCGATGCCGCCGAGGACGATGCGATCGGGGTGCAGAAAATCGGCGACCGCCTCTCCCTCGCGCAGGAACTCGGGATTCATGCCGACGCCGAAGTCGCGGCCCGCCGCCAGCCCGGAGGCGCGCTCGAGCGCCGGCACCACCACCTCTTCCGTGGTGCCCGGCACCACGGTGCTCTTGACCACCACGACGTGGTAGCCGCCCTTGTCCGCGATCGCCTCGCCGACCTCGCGCGCCGCCCGCTCGACGTAGGACAGGTCGATGGCGTCGGCGTCCTCCGCGAACGGCGTGCCGACGGCGATCAGGGTGATGTCGCTGTCGGCCACCGCCGCGCGCAGGTCGGTGGTCGCCGTCAGCCGTTCACCGACCAGCGGCGCCATCAGCGCCTCGAGGCCGCGCTCGTGGATCGGCGGCTCGCCGGCGAGGATGCCGTCGACCTTGGCGCGGTCGACGTCGACGCAGGTCACCCGATGGCCGAGGTGAGCGAGGCAGGTGCCGGTGACGAGGCCGACGTAGCCGGTGCCGACGATCGAGACGTTCATCGCTCGTCGTCCGCCCGGTTGCCGGCGTACCAGACCAGCGCCCGGCGCAGCCCCTCGTCGAGCGGCACCGCCGGCTCGTAGCCGAGCTCCGATCGCGCCTTGTCGATCACCGGGCAGCGACGGTTGGGGTTGTCGACGAGGTAGGCGGCGTCCTCGCTCTCCGCGTGGACCACCCGCCCGTCGTAGCCGAACAGCTCGGCCGCCGTCGACGCCGCCAGCTCGGCCAGCTCCCGCATCGAGATCTCCGGCCGGTCGGTGCCGATGTTGTAGGGCTCTCCCGGCCGCCCGCGGGTGAGGATCTTGTAGTAGCCGGTGACGGCGTCCGCGACGTAGCAGAAGGTGCGGGTGGCGCTGCCGTCCGACAGCAGGGTGATGTCGCGGCCGGCGAGGACGTCGCGGGCGAAGTCGGGGAGCACCCGGCGATCCCCGAGCTTGAGGCCCGGACCGTAGTTGTTGAACGGCCGGGCGATCGCCACCGGCACGTCGTGGGCGGCGGCGAAGTTGACGCACAGCGTCTCTCCGTAGCGCTTCGACTCGTCGTAGCACGCCCGCGGCCCGGTGCACGAGACGTTGCCGCGATAGCTCTCCGGCGTCGGGATCGCGTCGGGGTCGGGATCGCCGTAGATCTCGCTGGTGGAGAAGAAGAGGAACCCCGACAGCGGCCGCCCCGCTTCTGCGCGCTCGACCGACCAGTCGAGGAGCTGGCGGAGGCCGCCGACGTTGGCGTCCATGGTCTCGATCGGGTGCTGCCGGTAGAAGGTCGGCGAGGCGATCGACGCGGCGTGGACCACCCAGTCGAACTCCGGCATGTCGACCGGCAGCGGCTCCGTGATGTCCTGACGGTGGAGCTCGAGGTGGGGATCGGGCGCCAGCATCTCGAGCCAGTCGGGCACCCCCCGCGCGTAGTTGTCGAACACCGTCACCGAGATCGGCGCCCCCGCGCCGAGACCGTTCCAGGCGAGGGGGAGCTGCACCAGGTAGTAGCCGAGGAATCCGGCGCCACCGGTGATCAGCAGGCGGCCGCCGCTCAGCCGCTGCAGCTCGTCGGCGAGCGCCGCCGACATCGCTTCCAGATCGCCGGCGACGACGTCGGCGGCGGCCTCGCTCCAGGCGGGCAGATCGTCCAGGGGACGGGGCAACTCGTTCACGGGCGGGCTCGCAGCGGTCGGCGGGAAGCGGAGCTTATCAAGCGGATGGTCGGGTGCCGGACAACGGAAACGGGCCGGGCGTTCGCACGCCCGGCCCGATGGTTGGCGGCGGCAGCCGGCTAGAAGCGGAAGATCAGCCTGCCGGTGACCTTGCGACCGATGATGTCGCCGAAGACGTGCTGCTGGACGTCCTCGTCGGCGACGTTCTGGGCGTCGATCTTGAACATGCCGTCGCCCTCGTTGAAGTAGACGCCGAAGCCGAGGTTGAACTGCTCGAACGACTCGGTCGGACCGTGGAAGCGGGCGTCGAGCACGTCGGTCCAGAACGCCTCGTCCTGGTAGTTGGCGTTGGCGTTCCAGAAGAAGCGGTCGCCGCTGTAGGCGAGACCGAGGTTGACGCGGTTCTCGGGCGGAACGCCGACCTCGTTGGCCGGAATGCCGGTCACCTCCGGCTTCTCCTGGAAGGAGTAGTTGAAGAACCACGACCAGGTGTTCGACGGGTTGCCGTTGAGCGAGAACTCGATCCCCTCGTTCACGGTCTCACCGATGTTGCGGTAGCTGAAGGCCGCCGGGAAGACGCCGGCGAGGCCGCCGAACTGCGGCGGGATGTCGAGAACGAAGGGGGGGAAGGGGAAGTTGGGCGGCGGGTTGGCGCCGGTGTAGAAGTCGCGGGTGAAGAAGTCGATGTCGTTGGTGGTCTCGTTGCGGTACAGCGAGAGCATCATCATCGTGTTGCCGAAGGTGCCGACGTAGCCGGCCTCGATCGCATCGAGCTCCTGCTCGATCAGCAGCGGGTTGCCGACCGCACGGCTCGGGAAGATGTACGGCAGAAAGACGCCCGGAGCCACCGGCAGGTTGACCAGGTTGATGATCGTGATGTCGAGGAAGTTGTTGATCAGCGACGGCGCACGGAACGCGCGGTTGAACGAGAAGCGCAGTGTGTGCGCCGGCGTCGGCGAGATCATCAAGCTGGTGCGCGGCGAGGTGACGCCGCCGATCGGATCGATGTCGTCGTAGCGGGCGCCGATCAGCCACCGCACCTTGTCGCCGATCAGGATCTCGTCCTGCACGAAGACGCCGTACTCGTCACGGTTGTCGCCCATCGGCGCGATGGTGAGGTCGAACTCGTTGGTGCGGGCGGTGGCGCCGAAGGTGAAGATGTTGTTGCCACCCGCGACCTTGGTGTCGCTGTAGTCGAGGTTGACGGTCGTCGAGTCGAAGCCGAGCACCAGCGGCCGCCCGTCGGGGCCGATGGTCAGCAGGTTGTCGCCCTCGCCGTCGAGCAGGTTGACGAACAGACCGAGCCGCTTGGCGAGCTTGCTCCACCCCACCTTGGCGTAGCTCAGCGCCGAGCTCGAGTCGATGTCGAAAGGCCCGATGCCGGTGTGGATGATGCCGTCGGTGGCGGCGTGCCCGAGCCCGAAGACGACGGTCGAGTCGTCGGAGACGTCGACGTCCCAGCGCAGGTCGAGCTTCGGCTGACTCGTCCCCTGGTTGTCGAACGCCGGATACGGCGTCATCGTCCCCGGGATCAAGCCGGTCGGCCGATCGTACGGATCCTGCTCGTAATAGCCGGCCGAGATCTTGAAGCCGACCTTGTCGTTGGCGGTCGCGTGGGCGACGTTGGCGAAGGCGGTCCCCAGCTCGCCGCCGCCGATCGACACCGACGTCCCCTGCATCTCGCGCGGGCTCTTGGTGATGACGTTGATGACGCCGGTCTGGGCGTTGGCCCCCCACACCGCGCTGCCGGGGCCGCGCACCACCTCGACCTGCTTGATCTCGTAGGGGTTCGACGGCAGGAACTCCCAGATGACGAAGCCGAAGAAGTCGAGATAGATCGACCTGTTGTCGACCAGAACCAGCTGGCTGGTCGCCAGCGAGTTCGTCGCCGCACGGCTGGTGACGTTGATGTCCCGTGCGCTGATCTGGGTGACGTTCACCCCGGGCACGTTTCTCAGCACGTCGCCGAAGTCGTCGACCGGCGCCGTCTCCAGCTCCCGCGCGCTGATCACCGTCATCGACGCCGGCGCCTCCTGCAACCGCTGCTCGGTTCGCGACGCGGTCACCACGACGACGTCTTCGATCCGTTCGAGGTCTTCGACCTCCTGTTCCGCCGCCTCGTCGTCCTGCGCCCAGGCGATGGGGGCGCAACAGGCGATCGCCAGTCCCAAGACCCAACTCCTTCGCAACATCGATAGCTCCTCTCGGTCGTCGTCCGCCGATGCCGCCGCTACCGGGTCTCGGAGACGGGGCGCTCGGGCCACTCGAACCGCCCCGGAGGGGGGCGACCCAAAAAAGTCAATCAACACGCAACCTTAGCACTCTCAAGCAGTTCCGGCACCCGATCGACACCGAAACGCCGCCGGATCGTGTTGGCCTCCAGTCGGGCGCCGATGTTACAGTGGCGACCCACGAAGTGCGACGGTCCGTTCCAACGCCGACCGCCCTACCGGGGTCCCGGACGCGCGCCCACGGCGCCGCGATCGGCTCGGGGTTCAGGCTGAGTGGAAGGTGACGACGGCCTCTTCACCAACCAAGGAGAACGTTCGGATGAATCGAAGCAGACTCTCAGGGGTGTTCGCCTGCCTGGCGGCGAGCCTGCTCCTGCTGACGCCGGTCTCGGCACAGCAGGTGTTCGGCTCGGTGTCGGGCTACGTCACCGACGACAGCGGCGCCGCCCTTCCGGGGGTGAGCGTCACGGTCACCAACGACGACACCGGCGCGACCCGCCAGGCCGTCACCAACGCCGCCGGCTTCTACAACGCCGAAGCGCTGCAGGCCGGCAACTACACTGTCACCACCACTCTCGACGGCTTCCAGACGGTCCGCCGCGAGAACGTCATCGTCCAGGTCGCCCAGGATGTGACGATCAACGTCTCGATGTCCGTCGGCTCGGTCGAGGACGCGATCACGGTGACCGCCGAGTCGCCGCTGATCGAGGTCAGCCGCTCGAGCGCCGCCAGCTACGTCAGTGAGAAGGAGATCGAGGCGCTGCCGATCGCCGGCCGCGACTTCACCGACTTCGCCCTGCTGACGCCGACCGTGCAGCGCGACCCGGTCCGTGGCTTCCTCACCATGGCCGGTCAGCGCGGCATCTACACCGGCCTCAACATCGACGGCACCGACAACAAGAGCGCCTTCTTCGGCTACGGTCTCGGCGGTGAGGCGACCGAGAACGACGGCCTCGTCGTGGCGCAGGACTCGGTCAAGGAGTTCCAGGTCATCACCAACGGCTTCGCCCCCGAGTACGGAGCCCACGGCGGCGGCTACATCAACGTCATCACCCGCTCCGGGACCAACGAGATGCAGGGGTCGGCCTTCTACTACTTCACCGACGACTCGATGACCGAGGATCTGCCGTCGTCGCCGCTCGACGACTTCCGCGGCATCGACGGCCGTCGGGACCCCGACGAGTTCGAGCGCACCAACTTCGGCGCCTCGCTCGGCGGCGCGTTCGTCCAGGACAAGTCGCACTACTTCGTGTCGATCGACAAGAGCGACCGCGACTCTCCGTTCACCCGCAGCATCCGGACGCCCGGCGTCTACGACGCGATCATCGCTCAGGACGCGGTGATCCCCGGTCTCGCGGAGCTGGTCTCCGACTACACCCGGAACGCCGACGGCTCGGCGACCGGTCTCTTCAACCGCAACGTCGACAACCAGATCATCTTCTTCAAGGTCGACCAGCAGTTCAACGAGTCGAACACCGGGACGTTCCGCATCAACGACACCGACTACGAGCGCACCTCGTCGTTCAAGGACGAGGAGTCGCTGAAGACGGAGGAGACGCGGTCACTGGTCGCCTCGCTCGTCTCGGTGATCGGCGGCGACAAGGTCAACGAGCTGCGGATCCAGTCGAAGACCGACGATCTCGATCGCCAGTCGCTGCGCGTCGGCGGCCAGATCGAGGCGCAGGTGCAGTTCCGCTTCGGCAACTTCGACAGCGTCGGCAAGTTCGACTTCCTGCCGATCATCGCCGAGGAGGAGGGGGTGCAGTTCCAGGACAGCTTCTCGTACCTGTTCGGCAACCACGACCTCAAGTTCGGCGTCGACTACCAGAAGGACGACCTGGCGCAGGTGTTCAAGGGGAGCGCCGACGGCCGCTACCGCTTCAACTCGCTGGAGGACTTCTTCGCCAACGACCCGTCGTCGGTGCGCATCTACTTCGGCAACGTCTCCTTCCCGAACTACGACGAGTCGCAGGCGCTGACGTCGATCTACGCGCAGGACTCGTGGCGTCCCAACGACAAGCTGACGCTCAACTACGGCTTCCGGTTCAGCCAGACCGACAACCCCGACGGCCTGACCCACGTCTTCGACATCGGCCGCAACATCCCCGATGACGACAACAACTTCGCGCCGCGTGTCGGTTTCGCCTACGCCATCGGCGACGAGGGGACGCAGGTGCTGCGCGGCGGCATCGGCCTCTTCCACGGCCGCACGCCGACGCTCATCTTCGCCAGCCAGGTGCAGGAGAACGGTCTCTTCCCGAACTTCGGCCGCGTCACGATCGGCCCCGGCGACATCGGCTACGTGCCGCTCGGCCAGCCGATCAACAACCAGAACCCGCCGCCGGACACCATTCCGTCGACGAGCTATCTGGAGCCCGGCTTCGAGGATCCCGAGACCACCCGCATCAACCTCGGTTACGAGCGCGAGCTCGGCAACAGCGGCTGGTCGGCGGGCATCGACACCGTGTGGGCGGAGGGCGACAAGCTGCAGTCGAACGTCGACCTCAACAAGGAGTTCATCGGCTACGACGAGTTCGGGCGCCCGCAGTTCTCGTTCTCGCGACCGAACCCCAACTTCAACCAGATCTTCATCCGCCGCTCGGTCGGTGAGTCGGAGTACCAGGCGGTCACCCTGAAGGTCAACCGTCGCTTCCGCGGCCGCTACCAGATGCAGGCGCACTACACCTGGTCGGAGGACGAGTCCAACGACGACAACGAGCGGTCGGCGACCAGCGTCACGCTGTCCGATCCGTCGAACCCCGACTACGACTTCGGTCTCTCCGATCGCGACGTCACCGATCGTCTGGTGGTGAGCGGTCTCGTCGAGCTGCCGTGGAAGCTGCGGCTCTCCGGTAGCGCCGAGTACCGCTCCGGCACGCCGTGGACGGCGACCGACCAGGACGTCGACTTCGTCTACTGCGGCTCCGGCTTCGGCAACTGCCCCGACGCCCGCGCGGTCATCAACGGCCAGCGGGTGGCGCGCAACTCCTTCCGCAACGAGTCGATCCAGCGGATCGATCTGCGGCTGGCGCGCACCTTCACCATCGGCGGCGTCGACCTCGACCTGTTCTACGAGGCGTTCAACCTCCTCGACGACAACAGCTTCCAGGTCACCGGTGGCGAGAACGACCCGGCGGACGCCGATTTCGGCATCGCCGACAGCCTCGTCACGCAGCCCCGCACCTTCCAGTGGGGGGTTCGCGTCCGCTACTAGCGGTCCGACAGCCGGCTGGTTCCAAGGGCCTCCTCCGGGAGGCCCTTTTCTTTGCCGTCAGGGGAGCCGGTAGCGGGCTCCGGGCGCCGCCGTCCAGCGGATGCGCCGTCCCTCCGCGTCGCGACCGGTGATGGTGAGACCCGCCCTCCCCCGTGGCGCCGCGAAGACGATCTCGGGGGCGCCCTGCGACAGGTAGCTCGGCGCCCGCTCCGGCCACCGGACCTGGCGCGCAGCGCCCTCGACCCCGGCCACGGCGACCCACGGTCCGCGGTCGCTCGCGGCGTCGGGCACCGCGAGGGTCAGCACCACCGCCGTTCGACCGTCGCCACCGCGATTGTCGAGCAGCAGCGCCGGGCCGCCGTTCTGGGTGACGATGGCGTCGGGATCGCCGTCGAGATCGAGGTCGCCGATCGCCAGGCCGCGCCCGACGAGCGGCCCGATCGCGCTCACCGCTTCAGCGGTATCGGTGAAGCGCCCCGCCCCGTCGTTGACGAACAGCTGCAGCGGCTGAGCGTGGGAGAGGGTGGGGTCGAACTGGGCGATGTTGTCGATGATGTGGCCGTTGGCGACCAGCAGATCGAGGTCGCCGTCGACGTCGATGTCGACCATCGCGGTTCCGAACCCGACCCACGGCCGGCTCGGCGCGGCGAGGCCGGCCGCCTCGGTGGCGTCCGTCCACAGCCGTCGACCGGCGGCGCGGTAGAGGGTGTTGGTCTCCTCGTCGAGGTGGGTGGCGAACAGCTCGCGGACGCCGTCGCCGTCGAGGTCGCCGGCGGCCACCCCCATGCTCGCCTCGGCGCGGCCGCTGCCGTCGACCGCCACCCCCGCGACCAGCCCCTCCTCGACGAGGCCCCCGGCCGCCGTCCGGTAGAGATGGTTGGCGGTGGTGTCGTTGGCCACCCACACTTCCGGTCGACCGTCGTCGTCGAGATCGGTCGCGAGCACGCCGAGGCCGCGCCCCTCCTCGCCCGCGACCAGCCCGTAGTCGGCGGCTACCTGACGCCATCGCCCCCCGGCGTGG
>JBPEXA010000521.1:0-1535 GCA_052032135.1 Thermoanaerobaculia bacterium
CCATGGTGATGCCGAGCTGCGCACCGGAGAAGGTGATCGACAGCTCCTGGAGGGCCTTCAGCGCGATCTTGGCCGAGGCCTCGCCCGCGTCGGCCCGCTCCTCGATCCGCGCTCGGCGGGCGGCCAGCAGCGCGATCTCGGCGGCGACGAAGAAGCCGTTGATGATCAGCAGGACGAGGCCGATGATGACGGCGGTCCACGAGAACTCCCCGTGGCCACCTCCGGCCTCTGCAGCGAGCAACCAGGTCACTCGGTCACCTCCGGCGCGGGGGGCGTGCGGCGGCGGTGCAGGTGCAGCTCGGAGACGCGCACGCCCTCGAGGGACGCCACGGTGATGAGCCAGCCGTCGTGCTCGAGGGTCTCGCCCTCGGCGGGGATGTGTCCGAGCTCGTCGATGACGAAGCCCGCCACGGTCTCGTACTCGCCGTCGGGGATGGCGAGCCCGACCAGGCCCTCGAGGCGGTCGGCCCGGAGCGTGCCCTGGACGGTGAAGCGGCCCGCGCCGACGCGACGGACGCTCGCGACGTCCTGGTCGAACTCGTCCTCGATCTCGCCGACGAGCTCCTCGATCACGTCCTCGACGGTCACGATGCCGGCGATGCCGCCGTACTCGTCGATGACGGCCGCGAAGGTGCGCTGCTCGTCACGGAACTGGGTGAGCAGCCGGCGCAGCCGGTCGGACTCGGGCACGACCATCGGCTCGGACGCGAGCGCGGTGACCGGCGTGGTCGACCAGTCGTCGCGCGGGACCTGCAGCAGGTCCTTGATGTGGATCGTGCCGACGACGTCGTCCTCGGACTCGCCCTTGATGGGGAAGCGCGAGAAGCCGGTCTCGCGGGAGGCGTCGCGCAGGTCGTCGAGGGTCGCCTCGGCGGGGAGCCAGGCGACGTCCGGGCGCGGGATCATGACCTCGCTCACCCGGGTGTCGCCCAGATCGGCGGCGCGCTGCAGCAGCTCCGCCTGCTCCTCGCTGAGGGCACCTTCCTCACCGCTGGCGGAGATGATGCGCGACAGCTCGTCGAGGCTGTGGCCCCCGAGCAGCTCCTCGTGCACCTCGATGCCGAACATCCGCTCCGAGACGACGGCGGCCGAGCGGTCGAAGATCCGGATGATGGGGCCGAAGACGATCCCGAACGCGCGCATGGCGCGGCTGACCGCCAACGAGACCGGCTCGGGACGGCTGATCGCGAGGTTCTTCGGGGCGAGCTCGCCGAAGAGCATCTGGAAGATGGTCGACAGCAGGAACGCACCGGTGAGGCTCACCGCGCGCGCCGACGACTCGGGCAGCCCGAGGTCCTCGATCAGCGGGCGCAGCAGCTCACCGACAGCGGGCTCGGCGAGGAAGCCGACGATGAGCGACGTGGCCGTGATGCCGAACTGCGCGGCCGAGAGCACGAAGGAGAGGTTCTGCAACAGCGCCACGGCCGCGCGCGCTCGGCGGTCGCCCTCGGCGGCCATCTCCTCGAGCAGGCCGCGACGGGAGGACACGAGCGCGAACTCCGCCGCGACGAACATCCCGTTCGCGGCGATGAGGA
>JBPEXA010000522.1:0-1852 GCA_052032135.1 Thermoanaerobaculia bacterium
GGCGCTCGGCGCCCCGGCGCGGGCGGTCGACGCGCGGCGGGTCAAGCCGATGCTCGCCCGCCTCGAGGCCGAGCCGTTCAGTCGCAGCGGATGGTGGTACGAGATCAAGTACGACGGCTACCGGATGATCGCCGGCCGCCGTGAGGGGCGGCGGGCGTCCCCCGAGATCGTGCTGCGCTACCGCAGCGGCCTCGACGCCACCGACCTCTACCCCGATCTCGCGCTGGCGATGCGCTCGCTGCCGTACGACGACCTGGTGCTCGACGGCGAGGTGGTGGTGCTCGACGCCGGCGGGCGGCCGAGCTTCCAGCTGCTGCAGCAGCGCGCCCGCCTGCGACGGCCGCTCGACGTCCAGCGCGGCGCCGCCCGCTCCCCCGCCACCCTCTTCGCCTTCGACCTCCTCGGCCTCGAGGGGCACGACCTGCGACCGCTGCCGCTCGCCGAGCGCAAGGCGCTGCTGCGCGAGCTGCTCCCTCCCGCCGGCCCCATCCGCTACGTCGACCACGTCGAGGACCGCGGCGAGGACTTCTACCGCGAGGTGCGCCGCATCGGCCTCGAGGGGATGGTCGGCAAGCGCGCCGACGCTCCCTATCGCGGCGGCCGGTCGCAGGCGTGGATCAAGGTGCGGGCGGCGCTCACCGGCGACTTCGCGGTGGTCGGCTTCACCCGCCCGAAGGGGAGTCGCGCCGCCTTCGGCGCCCTCCACCTCGCCGTCCTCGCCGCCGACGGCGAGCTCACCTACGCCGGCCGCGTCGGCACCGGCTTCGACGATCGCAAGCTCGAGGCGATCCGCCGCGAGCTCGAGCCGTTCGCCCGCAAGACGCCGCCGTGCGCCGGCGCGCCGAAAGGGCGCGAGCACCGCTGGGTCGAGCCGCGGATGGTCGTCGAGGTCCGCTACACCGAGTACACCCGTGACGGCCATCTCCGGCACCCGGTGTTCGAGCGCGTCCGCGACGACAAGCGGATCTCCGACTGCGAGCGCGACGACCTGCCGCCGCCACCGGCCGCCGAGCCGCGCGAAGAGCGCGAGGCGCCGCGCAAGGTCGCCATCTCCCGCCCCGAGAAGCTGTTCTGGCCGGAGGAGGGGATCACCAAGGGGGACCTGATCGGCTACTACCGGTCGGTCGCCGACGTGCTCCTCCCCTTCCTGCGCGAGCGGCCGCTGGTCCTCGACCGCTATCCGGACGGCTACCAGGGCAAGTCGTTCTTCCAGAAGAACGCGCCGGAGTTCGCCCCCAAGTGGGTGCGCACCGAGCCGGTGTGGTCGGACGACGACGGCAACGAGACGCGCTACTTCATCTGCGACGACATCGACACCCTCACCTACCTGATCAACTCGGGGGCGATCCCGCTGCACATCTGGTCGAGCCGGCTCGCCGACCTCCAGGCGCCCGACTGGTGCATCCTCGACCTCGACGCCAAGGACGCCGAGTTCTCCCAAGTGCTCGACGTCGCCCGCGCCCTCCACCGGCTCTGCCGCGACATCGGCCTGCCGTCGTTCCCCAAGACCAGCGGCGCCACCGGCATGCACGTCCTCATCCCGCTCGGTGGCCAGTGCACCCATCAGCAGGCGAAGCAGCTCGCTGCCCTCCTCGCCCAGGTGGTCAGCCAGCGGCTGCCGGAGACCGCCTCGGTCGCCCGCGCCCCCGGGCGCCGCCGCGGCCGGGTCTACGTCGACGCGCTGCAGAACGGCCACGGCAAGCTGCTGGTGGCGCCCTACAGCGTGCGGCCGCGGCCGGGCGCGCCGGTATCGACGCCGCTGCGCTGGCGGGAGGTGACCTCCCGCCTCGATCCGGGTCGCTTCACCCTCGCCAGCGTGCCGCAGCGCATCGCACGGCAGAAGAGCGACCCG
>JBPEXA010000523.1:0-4196 GCA_052032135.1 Thermoanaerobaculia bacterium
GCCGGCGACCCGACGACGCTGACGCCCCACGAGGGTGCCCCCGGAACGCCGGCGCCGACCGTCCTCGGCGGCGGCAGCGCCGCGCCCCCGGCCGCCGATCCGACCACCGTGTCGCCCGCCACGCCGCCGACCACCGCCGCGCCACCCCCCGCGATACCGCCGACCACGGTCGCTCCGGCGCCCAGCGACGCCGAAGCCCCCGGCCCCCGGCGCTCCCGCCTCCCCCTCGTCGCGGCGGCGACGCTGGTGCTGCTGCTGGCGGCGGTCGCCGTCTGGTGGGCGACGCGGGGGGAGGCGCCCGCCTCCACCGCCGCGCTCGCCGCTCTCGACTACGGCGACTTTCACGCGGTGGTGATCGGCAACGACCGCTACGCCTACCTGCCCGAGCTCGAGACCGCGACCCGTGATGCGCGCGCCCTCGCCGACCTGCTGGAGCGGAAGTACGGCTTCGCGGTGCGCGTGCTGCTCGACGCCACCCGCAACGAGATCATCACCGCGCTCTCCGACGTCAGCAGCGCGTTGACGGCGAGCGACAATCTACTGGTGTTCTACGCCGGTCACGGGCGCCTCGACGGCCGCAACCAGAGCGGCTACTGGCAACCGGTCGACGCCGATCCGCTCGACACCTCGCAGTGGATCTCGACCACCCATACCCTCGCCGCCCTGCTCGACCGCACGGTCGCCCCCCGGGTGCTGGTGATCGCCGACTCCTGCTTCTCCGGCACCCTCTCGGACGCCGCGATGCTCTCCGGCGATGCGGGCGACGCGTCGTGGACCCTCGAAGAGGTCGAAGAGGTCCTCGGCTTCAAGGCCCGCCTCGCCTTCACGTCCGGCGGCCTCAGCCCGGTGCTCGACTCCGGGCGCGGCAACCACTCGGTCTTCGCCGGCGAGCTGCTGCGCCGGCTGGAGGCCAACGACGGCGTCCTCGCCGCCTCGACGCTCTACCGGCAGACCGCCGACCCGGTCGCCAGCGGCGCCCGCGACCTCGGCGTCAGCCAGCTCCCGCAGTTCGCGCCGATCCCCGGCACCGACGACGGCGGCGGGGAGTTCTTCTTCGTCCCTCGACAGGCGTCGGCGCGACGACCGTAGCCGTCAGCCGCGGTTGCGGACGAAGAAGAAGTCGGCGATCTCGTTGCGCGCCCACCGCATCGACGCGAACTCCGGCGCCGGCGCCTCGCCCGTCTCCTGCTTGCGGACCAGCTCGCGGTAGACGAGCGACGCCTCGAGCACCCCGGGATTGGACTCCAGCACGGCGACGAAGTCGTCGGCGAAGCCGGTGTCGGCGCGCTCGCCGACCCCGCCGGAGGTGAGCACCAGGCGACACCGCTTCTCCCGCAGGGCGCGGATGTAGCGCGTGCGCTCCTCGTCGCTCATCCCCTGCCGCAGCTGCGCGACGGACGAGCGGGTCCGCAGCCCGGCGAAGACGGCGTCGGCGACCAGCAGGACGTGCCGGGCCGGGATCAGATCGAGGTGCTCGCTGATCAGCTCGGTGGGGATCCAGTTGACCGGATTGACCGGGTCGGCGTCGGCCGGTTGCCAGTAGGCGCGGGCCCCTCCGGGGTCGCGGTGAGCGTGCCCGGCGTAGAAGACGAGCAGGTTGTCGTCGGGGGTCAGCGTCTCGCGCAGCTCGTTGAGCGCGCGCATGATGGTCAGCCGCGAGGCGTCGAGCCGCAGATCGACGTCGAACCCGTACTGCTGCTCGAGTGTGGCGGCGACCTTCTTCGCGCTGGCGGCGGCGTCGGGCACCGGATCGAGCGCGGCGTAGTTCGAAACCCCGATCACCAGGGCGTGGTAGTCGCCGAAGGCGACCTCGGCGGGCGGCGGCAGCGGCGTGTCGCCGTCGCCGGCCCGCAGCTGCTCGACCGCCTGCCGCAAGGTGTCGACCTCGCGGCTCTTCTCCTCCAGCCGTGCCACCTGCTCGGCGAGCCGTCGTCGTTGCTCGTCGCCGCTCTCCTTGGAGCTGCGCAGCTGCTCGATCTCGCGGCGCAGCTCCTCCATCTCGCCGCTCGCCTCCTCGAGCTGGCGGCGGGCGTCGGTCAGCTCGTCGTACTCCGCCGCCTGCAGGACGACGAGGTCTTCCGCCAGGCCGGCGGCGCGCCGGTACCACCGCAGCGCCTCCTCCCCGTCCTGCTCGACCCCGCGTCCGGTCTCGTAGAGCGAGCCGAGGTTGATCTGCGCCGCGGCGTAGCCCTGCTCCGCGGCCTTCCGATACCAGGAGGCGGCGCTGGCGAAGTCGGGGTCGACGCCGAGGCCGCGCTCGAACATCTGGCCGACGTAGTACTGCGCCTCGGCGTCGCCCGCCTGGGCCTGCGGCAGCCACACCTTGAGGGCGGTGCCGAGGTTCGCCTGGTCGGGCTCGGTGTACTCGCCGCCGCGCAGCTGGCAGTCGAAGATCGTCAGTCGCGCCGGCTTGCGGGCGACGAGCGTCGTCGAGCGGCGACCGAGCCGCCGCACCTTGGGCGGCAGCAGACAGTCGACGATCGCCAGCTCGTCGGCGGTCGCCTCGGCCCGCTTCTTGGCCGCCTCGCTCCGGGTGGCCGAACCGATCCCGAGCCCAGCGGCGACCATCACGACCATTCCCCAGACGGCGAAGGGGCGGAGGCGGGACCGTCGGTTCACGTCGCTCACGGCTCGAGGACCTCCCGGATCCGCACGCGCGACGGCAGCTCGTCGGCCCCCTCGGCGGCGCCGGAGAACGACACGGCGTGCGCCGGCAGGGCGAAGCGCATCCCTTCGGCGCCGAGGCGTCGGTGGAGCTCGAGATTGACCTGTTGCCGGCGATCCATCATGACGTCGAAGTCCGGGCGGGTGACGAAGAAGCCGACGTCGAACTCGACCGCGTCCGCGCCGAACGCCTTGAGGTAGGCGCGCTCGAAGCGGACGTCCTCGACCGCGTCGACCGCCTCCTGGAAGATCGGTCGCACCCGCTCGAGCTTCTCGGCCGGAGTGTCGAGCGGCAGCCGGATGGTCTGGACGACGCGGCGCTCCTCGATCTTCTTGTAGTTGCGGATGCGGCACGACAGCAGGTCGTTGTTGCCGATCACCAGCTCCTCGCCGTTGAGGCTGAGGATGCGCGTCGTCTTGATGCCGATGTGCTGCACCGTGCCCTGGATGTCGTCGATGATGACGAAGTCGCCGATCTCGAACGGCTTGTCGAGGATGATCGACAGCGACGCGAAGGTGTCCTTCAGCACGCTCTGCAGCGCCAGCCCGATGGCGATGCCGCCGACGCCGAGGCCGGCGATCAGGGTGGCGACCTTGACTCCGAGATTGTCCAGCACCAGCAGCAGGACCAGCGTCCAGACCGCGATACGGGCGAAGAAGTTGAACAGCGCGAGGACGGCGATCTTCGAGGCGTCCTGGCCCCGCCGCCGTTCGAGGTAGGCGTTGACCACGAAGCTGAGAACGTAGTTCGCCCACACCCCGGCCTGGATGAAGAGAGCGATCGAGAACAGGCGGCGAACGACCGTGCTGAGCCCAGGAGAGAGCTGCAGCACGAGGGCGCCGAGGAAGAGGCCGAGCATGACGAAGAACGGCCATTTCGTCCGCCGCACCAGATCGAGGAGCAGGTCGTCGACCACGTTCTCCGTGCGATCGACCACCCCCTGAAGGCGGCTCAGCAGCACGTGACGGACCACGCTCAGGCCGACGACCACCAGCGCGAAGATGCCGATCGCCGGCACCCATCCCGTTCCCTCCCCGAGCCCGACCGCCGCGCCGAGCGAGGTCAGCCAGTCCGAGAAGAGCTGCGTCCCCTCCGTCATCGTCTACGACCGGGTCAGGACGGCGGAGGCTCCTCGTCCTCGGTCTCGACCTCGAGCCGCGCCGCCATCTGCTCCATGCGCGTCCGCAGTCCCGCGAGATCGAGCGCCGAGCTCTGCCCCTGCTCGCTCGCCATCCAGGCGTCGAGCTCGGAGATCGCCTGGCGAACGTCGTCGCGCGCCTCGGCGAGCTTGGCGTAGCCCTCCTCCCCGATGCGATCGATCCCCTTCGCCTCGATCAGGCGCAGCAGCGTGCTGACGGTCAAGAGCGAGAAGGTCGCCAGGCGCTCGAGCTTGGTCTCCAGCGTCTCGCCGTTCCCCTCCCCCCCGACGACCACCTCGGTCGCCGGCTCGGCGGCCGTCTCGCCGGCTGCCTCTGCGGCGATCGGCGCCTCGCCGCCGGGCGTCTCGCTGTCCGCGGACATGCCGAAATGA
>JBPEXA010000524.1:0-4036 GCA_052032135.1 Thermoanaerobaculia bacterium
CGTCCCGGCTCGGCGAGGTGCGACGGGCCGCCGATCGCATGCTCGCCGCCCTCGAGCAGGCGGCGGACGGCGGCGGGCAGGAGATGGAGAGCGCGCTGAGCAAGACGCGGAGCCAGGTCGAACGAGGCCTCGAGCAGTTCGAGGGTCGGATGACGTCGGCGCTGGCGAGGGAGGCGGCGGTGCGCAAGGGGCGGCTCGAGCGGTTGGCGCAATGGGTGCGGCCGCTCGGCGAGCTGCAGGAGCGGGTGCTGTCGACGGCGGACCTTCCCGGTCGCTACGGCGACCGCTTCGTCGACGCCCTCTTCGAGCAGCTCGGCGTCGACGGCGAGCGACTGTCGGTGATCGACCTGTGACAGCGTCGGTGGTCGGAGGGCGACGGCGATGACACAACGGCAACGGCTCGACGTGCTGGCGATCGGTGCGCATCCCGACGACGTCGAGCTCGGCTGCGGCGGCACCGTGGCACGCCTCGCTGCCGCCGGTCGGCGGGTGGGCATCCTGCACCTCACCCGCGGTGAGGCGGGCACCCGCGGCACGCCCGAGGAGCGCCAACGGGAGGCGCGCGAGGCGGCCGACGCGCTCGGCGCGGTCGCCGTCGATTTCCTCCATTGCGGCGATGGGCGGCTGCGCACCGGCGAGGCGGAAGAGGACGCGCTGATCGCCAAGCTGCGCGAGTGGGAGCCGCAGATCGTGCTCGGCCCGACGCCGGCCGATCGCCACCCCGACCATGGCAGAGCGCACCGGCTGACCGCCGACGCGGCCTTCTACTCCGGCCTCGCTCGGCGCGGGCGAGGGGAGCCCTACCGGCCCGCGGCGGTCTGGTCCTACATGCAGCACGATCCGTTCGAGCCGCGCTTCGTCGTCGACGTGACCGCCGTCTGGGATCGCAAGCTGGCGGCGCTGGCCGCCTACCGCAGCCAGCTCTATCAGGAGACCGCCGAGCGCCCCGACGAGCCCGAGACCAAGGTCGCCTCCCGCGAGTTCCGTGCCGCCGTCGAAGGGCGCGCCCGCCACTTCGGCATGCTCATCGGGGTCGAGTTCGGCGAGCCGTTCTGGAGCCCGATCCCGCTGGCGGTCGACGACCCGCTGGCGGTCGCGCCGCGCGGGATCCGCTGAGGCGACGATGAAGATCGGCATCAGCTGCTATCCGACCCTCGGTGGCTCCGGGGTGGTGGCGACGGAGCTGGCGATGTCGCTCGCCGAGCTCGGCGACGAAGTGCACGTCATCAGCTATGCGATGCCGACGCGGCTGCGGCTGGTCGAGCCGAACCTCGCCTTCCACGAGGTGCTGGTGCCGCACTATCCGCTCTTCGAATACCCCCCCTACTCGCTGGCGCTGGCGACAAAGATGGCCGAGGTGGCGCGCTACCACCGCCTCGATCTACTGCACGTCCACTATGCGGTGCCCAACGCGGTGTCGGCGGTGCTGGCGCGCGACATCGTCGGAGGGAACCACCTCAAGGTGGTGACGACGCTGCACGGCACCGACATCACCCTGGTCGGCAACGATCCCAACTACCTGGCGACCACCCGCTACGGCATCGAGCGCAGCGACGCGGTGACGGCGGTCTCCGACTCGCTGCGCCGCGACACCATCGAGCGGCTCGGCATCGAGCGGGCGATCGAGGTGATCCCCAACTTCATCGAGCCGGAACGCTTCGAGCACGCCAGCTCTCAGCTCGATCGCGGCGGAGCGCGGCGGTGGGCGCGAGGCGACGAGCCGGTCCTGGTCCACGTCTCCAACTTCCGTCCCGTCAAGCGGGTGGTCGACGTGGTGCGGGTCTTCGAGCGGATCAGCGAGGAGATCGACTGCAGCCTGCTGCTCGTCGGTGACGGTCCCGACCGGGCGCTGGTCGAACAGCACTGCCGGGAGAGCGATCGCTGCGACCGGGTGCACTTCGTCGGCAACACCGATTCGATCGAGGAGGTGCTGGTCGGCGCCGACCTCTTCCTGCTGCCGTCGGAGACCGAATCGTTCGGCCTCGCGGCGCTGGAGGCGATGTCGTGCGAGGTGCCGGTGATCGCCACCGACGTCGGGGGCCTGCCCGAGGTCGTCGAGGACGGCGTCACCGGGTTCCTGAGGCCGGTCGGCGACATCGAGGGGATGGCGACGGCGGGGCTCGAGCTGCTGCGCGACCGCGAGCTGCGCGACCGCTTCGCCGACGCCGCGCGGCGGATCGCCGTCGAGCGGTTCTCGGAGGCGGCGATCGTCGAGCGATACCGCGACCTCTATCGGCGGGTCGCCGAGGAGGCTTGAAGGCGGCGGCCCGAACGCCGCGTCGTCGTCCCCCGGGCACGGCGGGACGGGCCGATCCGCGGTAACACTCTGGTACGATCCGGAGACAGTCTCCTAGCAAGTGGTTCGGGACCGGCGGGCCTTTCCGGCCCGTCGAGTTGGAAGAGAAAGAGAGCGTGGAATGAGCGAACCGACACCCCCCCCGCCGCCGAGCACACCGCCCCCCGCCGCCAGCGGAGGCGAGCGCAACTCGTTGATGATCGTGCTGTCGTACCTGTGGATCCTGGCGCTCATCCCCTTGCTGACCGAGAAGGACGACGCCGAGGTCCAGTGGCACGCCAAGCACGGCCTCGTCATCCTCGTCGTCGAGATCATCGTCTGGGTGATCATCACGGTGGTGAGCTTCACCGGCATCCTCGCCTGCCTCGCCGGCATCGCGAGCATGTTCATCTGGCTCGGCTTCATCATCGTGCGGGTGATCTGCATCGTGAAGGGCGTCAACGGCGAGAAGTTCCTGCTGCCGGGCATCAGCCAGTACGCCGACAAGATCTGATCGGGGCCGGATGAACCGCAGGACCCTCGCGACCGTCGTGGTCGTGGGGGTGCTGCTCGGCCTCGATCTCGGTGCGGCGCCGGAGCGACAGTGGACGGCGCGGGCGCTGAGCGGCGCGATCGGCGTCTACCAGCGCACCCTCTCGCCATGGCTCGCCCTGCGCGGCGTCCGCTGCCGCTTCGAGCCGACCTGCAGCCATTACGCGCTGGCGAGCATCGAGCAGCGGGGCGCGGTGGTGGGAGTCGTTCGCGCCGCCTGGCGCCTCGCCCGGTGCGGCCCGTGGACGCCGGCCGGCACGGTCGATCCTCCCTGAGAACCGGCTGGTAGCATCCCGCGACCCGCGGAGTCCCGATGCCCGAACCCCCCGTCCTCACCGAGATCCGACGCCAGCCCGAGCAGCGCAGCTGCCATCTCGCCTGGAGCGACGGCTTCACGGCGGAGCTCTCCTACGACGCCTTGCGCGGCTACTGCCCGTGCGCCGGCTGCCAGGGCCACTGGGCGGAGGAGGTGCAGTACCATGCGCCGGACGCGGGGGTCGAGCCGGTCACCATCGAGCCGGTCGGCCGCTACGCGGTCTCGATCCACTGGTCGGACGGCCACGCCACCGGCATCTACCGCTTCGACTTCCTACGCCAGCTCTGTTCCCGACAGGAGGACCCTTCGTGAAGATCTCCGCCTACGTCTCCCGCTGCGCCGCGCTGCTGCTCGCCGGCGTGCCCGCGTTCGCCGAGTCGAGCGCTCCCCGGGTCGCCCTCGACACCTCGAAGGGGACCATCGTCCTCGAGCTCGACGCCGAGAGCGCCCCGGTGTCGACCGCCAACTTCCTCGCCTACGTCGACGGCGGGTTCTACGACGGCACCGTCTTCCATCGCGTCATCCCCGGCTTCATGGTGCAGGGGGGCGGCTTCACCGCCGAGCTGTCGAAGAAGGCGACCGAGGCGCCGATCGAGAACGAGGCGAAGAACGGGCTCAAGAACGCGCGGGGCACCATCGCGATGGCGCGCACCAACGCGCCGCACAGCGCGACCTCCCAGTTCTTCATCAACGTGGTCGACAACGACCAGCTCGACTACCCGAGCTTCGACGGCTGGGGTTATGCGGTCTTCGGGCGGGTGGTCGAGGGGATGGAGGCGGTCGACGCGATCGCTGCGGTGGCGACCGGTCGCAGTGGCGGCATGTCGGACGTCCCGCGCGAGCCGGTCACCATCGACTCGGCGCGTCGCGTCGAGTAGGCGATCCGGCGGGCG
>JBPEXA010000525.1:0-3191 GCA_052032135.1 Thermoanaerobaculia bacterium
GTCACCTCGTACCAGGGCGGGCACGTCGAGTTCTTCAAGTACATGCGCGATCTGCTCGCCGAAGCGGGGACCGAGATCAAGATCTTCGGCGGCGGCGGCGGCACGATCCTGCCGGAGGAGATCCGCGAGCTCCACGACTACGGCATCGCCCGCATCTACTCGCCCGACGACGGCCGCGAGATGGGTCTGCAAGGGATGATCAACGACCTGCTCGAGCGGTGCGACTTCCCGACCATCACGCCCCCGGTCGACGGCGCCGTCAGCTCGCTGCCGGAGGGCGATCCGCGCGCCATCGGCCAGCTGATCTCGCTCGCCGAGAACTACCCCGAGGCGTCGCAGGCGCTCGCTGCCGCGCTCACCCCGCTGCTCGGCA
Source organism: Thermoanaerobaculia bacterium (assembly GCA_052032135.1). Classification (GTDB taxonomy): domain Bacteria; phylum Acidobacteriota; class Thermoanaerobaculia; order Multivoradales; family JAHEKO01; genus CALZKB01. Next base: position 374 of record JBPEXA010000525.1, read on the forward strand.
AGCGGCGGGTACCGGTGCTCGGTATCACCGGCACCGGCGGCGCCGGCAAATCGTCGCTCGTCGACGAGCTCGTCCGCCGCTTCCTCGTCGACTTCGCCGACAAGCGGATCGCGGTCATCTCCGTCGACCCGTCGAAGCGCCGCACCGGCGGCGCGCTGCTCGGCGACCGCATCCGGATGAACGCCATCGATCATCCGCGCGCCTACATGCGCTCGCTCGCCACCCGGCAGTCGAACCTCGCGTTGTCGCGTCACGTCCAGGCGGCGATCGACATCGTCAAGGCGGCCAACTTCGACCTGGTGATCGTCGAGACGTCGGGGATCGGACAGTCCGACACCGAGATCGTCGAGCACAGCGACGTCTCGGTCTACGTGATGACCGCCGAGTACGGAGCCGCCACCCAGCTCGAGAAGATCGACATGCTCGACTTCGCCGACCTGATCGCCATCAACAAGTTCGACAAGCGAGGCTCGCTCGACGCGCTGCGCGACGTCCGCAAGCAGGTGCAGCGCAACCGCAACCAGTTCGACGTCGACCCCGAGACGCTGCCCGTCTACGGCACCATCGCCTCACAGTTCGCCGACCCGGGCACCGACGCGCTCTACAAGGCGCTGATGGAGGCGCTGGTCGAGACGACCGGAGCCCCGCTCGACTCGACCTTCTCGCTGCGGGCCGGCGCCGGCGACAAGCGCGCCATCATCCCCCCCGATCGCGTCCGCTACCTGGCGGAGATCTGCGAGGCGAGCGACCGGTACGGCGCGTTCGTGCGGGAACAGTCGGCGATCGCCCGCACCCTCTATCAGCTCGCCGGCACCATCGACGCCCTGCGCCGCGGCAGCGGCGGCGAGCGCCTCGAGGTCATCGAGCCGGAAGCGGACGCGGCGGAGTCGACCGTCCACGTCATCCAGCGGCAGGAGGGGGAGCCCGACTACCTGACCGACCTCGTCGAGCGCTACAACGAGCTCGAGGGACGGCTCGATCCGCGCTGCCGCCGCCTGCTCGAGGAGTGGCCGGCGACCGTCGCCCGCTACCGCGCCGACAAGTACCGCTTCGAGGTGCGCGGCAAGACCATCGAGCACGACCTCTTCACCGAATCGCTGTCGCACCTGCGGGTCCCGAAGGTGGCGCTGCCGCGGTACCGCGACTGGGGCGACATCCTCACCTGGCTGCTGACCGAGAACGCTCCCGGGATGTTCCCGTACACCGCCGGCGTCTACCCGCTCAAGCGCCAGGGGGAGGATCCCGCCCGCATGTTCGCCGGCGAAGGGGGGCCGGAGCGCACCAACCGCCGGTTCCACTACCTGTCGCGCGGCATGCCGGCGAAGCGGCTCTCCACCGCCTTCGACTCGGTCACCCTCTACGGCGAGAACCCAGACCGCCGGCCCGACATCTACGGCAAGGTCGGCAACTCCGGGGTCTCCGTCGCCACCGTCGACGATGCCAAGAAGCTCTATTCCGGCTTCGATCTCTCCGACCCCTCGACGTCGGTGTCGATGACCATCAACGGCCCGGCGCCGATGATCCTCGCCTTCTTCATGAACGCGGCGATCGATCAGCAGTGCGAGCTCTACATCCGCGAGCAGGGGATCGTCGACGAGATCGACGACAGGATCGACCGCCTCTACAGCGCCCGCGACGCCGAGCGGCCGCGCTATCAGGGAGAGCTGCCGGAGGGCAACGACGGCCTCGGCACGCTGCTGCTCGGGGTCTCCGGCGACGAGGTGCTGCCGCGCGACACCTACGACCGGCTGCGAGCCGACACCCTCGAGCGGGTGCGCGGCACCGTGCAGGCGGACATCCTCAAGGAAGACCAGGCGCAGAACACCTGCATCTTCTCCACCGAGTTCGCCCTGCGGATGATGGGCGACATCCAGGCGTCGTTCATCCGCAACCGGGTGCGCAACTTCTACTCGGTGTCGATCTCCGGCTACCACATCGCCGAGGCGGGGGCGAACCCGATCACGCAGCTCGCCTTCACGCTCGCCAACGGCTTCACCTTCGTCGAGTACTACCTGTCGCGCGGGCTCGACATCGACGACTTCGCGCCCAACCTGTCGTTCTTCTTCTCCAACGGGCTCGACCCCGAGTACGCCGTCATCGGTCGGGTGGCGCGCCGCATCTGGGCGAAGGCGATCCGCCACCGGTACGGCGGCAACGCGCGCTCGCAGAAACTCAAGTACCACATCCAGACGTCCGGCCGATCGCTGCACGCGCAGGAGATCGCCTTCAACGACATCCGCACGACGTTGCAGGCCCTCTACGCCCTCTACGACAACTGCAACTCCCTCCATACCAACGCCTACGACGAGGCGATCACCACGCCGACCGAGGAGAGCGTCCGGCGGGCGCTGGCGATCCAGTTGATCATCAACAAGGAGCTCGGCCTCAGCCGCAACGAGAATCCGCTCCAGGGCTCCTTCGTCGTCGAGGAGCTCACCGACCTGGTCGAGGAGGCGGTGCTGGCGGAGTTCCGGCGGCTGTCGGAGCGTGGCGGCGTTCTCGGTGCGATGGAGCGGATGTACCAGCGGACGCGGATCCAGGAGGAGTCGCTCCACTACGAATCGCTGAAGCACTCCGGGGAGCTGCCGATCATCGGCGTCAACACCTTCCTCGGCGAGGGGGGGTCCCCCACCGTGCTGCCGGCGGAGGTGATCCGCGCCGCGGAGGAGGAGAAGCAGTACGCGATCTCGTCGCTCGAGGCGTTCCACGCCCGCAACGCCGACCACGCCCCCGACGCGCTCGGCCAGCTGCAACGGGTCGCGGTGGAGCACGGCAACCTGTTCGACGCCCTGCTGGAGGTGTCGAAGACCTGCAGTCT
>JBPEXA010000526.1:0-11511 GCA_052032135.1 Thermoanaerobaculia bacterium
AGCCCGCCTCCGAGAAGCGCTCGGCGAGGGTGTCGAAAGCGTGGGGGAGGACGTCGGTGACGAAGCCCGCCTCGTCGTCGAAGCCGACGCGGCCGAGCCCGTGCTGGTCGGCGTAGACCGAGGTGAAGAGCGTCGCCACCGACGGCTTGGTCCAGTTGGTGTGGGAGTAGGCGCGCTCGAAGCGGTGCGCTTCGGCGGCGAACGCGTCGATCCGCGGGCTGGTCGGCAGCGGATAGCCGTAGACACCGAGGTGGTCTCGCCGCAGCACGTCGACGAGCACCACCAGCACGTTGGGTGGCGGCGTGGCGGGGCCGAACTCGGGCAGGGAGGAGCGCTCCGAGCGCGGGGCCGGCGAGGTGCAGGCGGCGACCGCGAGCGGGGCGACGGCGAGGAGCAGGAACCGGGACGGCATGGGCGAACGCCTGGCGGGCGGCGGGAGTGTACCAGCGCGTCGACCGCTGCTACGATCGCCGCCTTGCCGCGCACTCGCGCACCGTCCACCGGGGCCGATTCGAGGAGATCGAGCCATGGAGAGAGGTCTTCGTCGCGTTGCCGCCGCCACCGCCGTGGCGGCGCTCGCCGCGTTCCCCGCGGCGGCCGCCAAGAACGAGAGCGCCGAAGAGGAGAAGGAGGAGAAGGGACTTCCGCTCGAGGCCTCGCGCACCATCGAGTTCACGACGTCGGAAGTCACCTGGCTGTCGCTCGACGTCCACCCCGACGGTGGAACGATCGTCCTCGAGGCGCTCGGCGACCTCTACACCCTGCCGATCGCCGGCGGTGAAGCGGCGCGGATCACCGACGGGCTCGCCTTCGACAGCCAGCCCCGCTACTCGCCGGACGGCGCCCGCATCGCCTTCCTCTCCGATCGCGACGGCGCCGAGAACGTCTGGATCGCGGGTGCCGACGGCAGCGAGCCGAAACAGCTCTCCAAGGACAAGAACGCCGAGTTCGCCTCTCCCGCCTGGAGCGCCGACGGCGACTGGGTGATCGCGTCGCGCACCGCCCCCGGCCTCGGCACCTTCGAACTGTGGATGTACCACCTCCAGGGGGGCTCGGGCATCCAGCTCACCAAGGCGAAGCCGACGCCCGACACGCCGCGGGCGGCGCGTCCCAACGCGCTCGGCGTGGTCGCCGCGCCCGACGGCCGCACCCTCTACTGGGCGGCGAAGTCGGGCGGCTTCCAGTACAACCTCACGTTCCCGCAGTGGCAGGTCGCGCGCCACGACCTCGAGACCGGCATGACCGACGTCCTGACGCGGGCGCCCGGGAGCGCGATCCGCCCGCTGCTCTCTCCCGACGGCGAGCTCCTCGTCTACGGCACCCGTCACGATGGTGCCACCGGTCTGCGCGTGCGCGAGCTGGCGAGCGGCGCCGACCGGTGGCTCATCTACCCGATTCAGCGCGACGATCAGGAGTCGCGGGCGACCCGTGACCTGCTCCCCAACTACGCCTTCGTCCCCGACGGCTCGGCGATCGTGCTCGGGATGGACGGGGGGATCCGTCGCATCGAGCTCGCCGACGGCGCGGTCTCGGAGATCCCCTTCACCCTCGGGATCGCGCAGCGGATCGGGCCGCTCCTCGAAGCGGAGCAGCGGGTCGACGAAGGTCCGGTGGCGGTGCGCATCCTCCAGGACCCGACGCCGTCGCCCGATGGAGCGACACTGGCGTTCTCCGCGCTGACGCGGATCTGGACACGAGCGCTGCCGGAGGGGACGCCGACGCCGTTGACCGCCGCCGACACGCCGGCCTTCCAGCCGACGTGGTCTCCCGACGGCCGGTGGCTCGCCTGGGTGACCTGGACCGACGGCGGCGGCCACGTCTGGAAGGGTCCGGCCGACGGGGCCTCGGAGCCGGTGCGCCTCACCTCGGCGCCGGCCTTCTATGCCGATCCGGTGTGGGCGCCGGACGGCGAGCGGATCGTGGCGCTGCGGGCGTCGGCCTTCGAGAGGTCGCTCACCGAGTTCGACTTCGGCGTCACCGGGATGGACGTCGTCTGGCTGAGCACCGATCCCGCCGCCGGTGGCGAGGTCCATCTGGTGGTCCCCTCGCGCGGCGTCGGCAAGCCGCACTTCGGTCCCGACCCCGATCGCATCTACGCCTACCTCGCCGCCGGCAGCGGCGAGGCGCCGCACGGCCTGGTGTCGTTCCGCTTCGACGGCACCGACCGCCGAACCCACCTCAAGGTGACCGGGCCGGGGCTCTACTTCGCCGGTGAGCCGGTGCCGGCCAACGACGTCCGGGTCAGTCCGGACGGCAAGTGGGCGCTGGTCCACGTCGCGAACCAGCTCTATGTGACCACCTTCCCGCGCGTCGGCGAGACGCCGACCGTCAACGTCGACTCGCCGGCGGTGCCGATCCGCAAGCTGACGACCATCGGCGCCGACTACTTCGGGTGGGCGGACGGCGGCGACACCATGACCTGGGCGGTCGGCGCGAGCTTCTTCCGCCAGGCGCTCGACTCGGTGTCGTTCGAAGACGAGGCCGGGGACGACGGCGAGAAGGAGGGCGAGACCTCGAAGCGGCGGAAGCGACGCCAACAGCAGGAGGAGCCGGAACCGGAGCCGCCGCAGTACGAGGAGATCGAGATCGAGCTCGCGGTGCCCCGCGACCGTCCCGAAGGGGTGCTGGTGCTGCGCGGCGGGCGGGTGATCACCATGCGGGGCGAGGAGGTGATCGAGGACGCCGACGTGGTGATCGACGGCCACCGCATCGCTGCGGTCGGCGCCCGCGGCGAGGTCGAGGTGCCGGACGGGGCGCACATCGAGGTGGTCGACGGCGCCACGATCACGCCCGGCTTCATCGACACCCACGCCCACTGGTTCGAGATCCGGCGCGGGGTGCTCGACACCCAGAACTGGTCGTTCCTCGCCAACCTCGCCTACGGCGTCACCGCCGGCCTCGACGTCCAGACGGCGACCAACGACATGTTCGCCTACCAGGACCTGGTCGACAGCGGCCGCATCCTCGGTCCACGGGCGTACTCGACCGGGCCGGGCATCTTCTCGGACAACGCCTTCGCCAGCGCCGAAGCGGCGGAAGGGGTGCTGCGCCGCTATCGCGACTACTACCGCACCCGCAACCTCAAGGCGTACCTCGCCGGCAATCGTCAACAGCGGCAGTGGATCGCCCAGGCGGCGCGCAAGCTGGGGATGATGCCGACCACCGAAGGGGCGCTCGATCTCAAGCTCGATCTCACCCACGTCCTCGACGGCTTCGCCGGCAACGAGCACTCCTTCCCGATCGTCCCGCTCTACCGCGACGTCGTCGAGCTCGTCGCCCGCTCGCAGAGCGCCTACACGCCGACGCTGCTCGTCGCCTACGGAGCGCCGTGGGCGGAGAACTACTTCTACGCGACGGAGGAGGTGCACGACGACGCCAAGCTGCGGCGCTTCGTCCCGCACGCGCTGATCGACGCCAAGAGCCAGCGGGTGCCGTGGTTCCGGCGTCAGGAGCACGCCTTCGACGCGCTGGCGGCGGGAGCGGCGGCGATCCAGCGGGCCGGCGGTCGGGTCGGCGTCGGCAGCCACGGGCAGCTCCAGGGTCTCGGCTATCACTGGGAGCTGTGGGCGCTCGCCAGCGGCGGGCTGACGGCGCACGAAGCGCTGCACGCGGCGACCCTCGGCGGCGCCGAGGTGATCGGCTTCGCCCGCGACCTCGGCTCGATCGAGCCCGGCAAGATGGCGGACCTCCTGGTGTTCGACGCCAACCCGCTCGACGACCTGCGCAATACCCTGTCGATCCGCAAGGTGATGAAGAACGGCGAGCTGTTCGACGCCGACACCCTCGACCAGTTGTGGCCGGAAGAGCGGGCGCTGGCGCCGTTGTGGTGGTGGGACGACGAGCCGCCGCTGCGGGCGGTGGCCGGCGCCGAGTGATCGGTCGGCGGTGGGCGCCGCCGACCCCGCACGCCCGGGGCCGGCTCGGCCGGAGGTAGCGTGCGGGCGTCGACGATGGGGTCGAGGGCGGCGGTCGTCGCCGTCAATCTCCTCGCGACCGGTGCCCTGTTGGCGGCGATCGAGCTGAGCGTGCGCCTCTTCGCGCCGATCGACCTCCCCGATCCGCTGATCACCGACGAACGACCGGGGTGGACGGTGACCCGCGTCTCCGACCCGCTGCTCTTCTGGCGCATGCGCCCCCACCTGGTCCGCGACGGCGAGCCGTTCACCAACGCTCTCGGCCTGCGGGGGGCGGAGGTCGGCGAGCGGCGCGCCGGGGAGGTGCGCATCCTGTCGCTCGGCGAGTCGACCACCTTCGGCAGCCGGCTGTCGCTGGCGGCGACCTATTCCGCCCGCCTGGAGACGGCCCTGGCGGCGCGATGGGAGCGGCCGGTGCGGGTGATCAACGCCGGCGTCCCCGGCTACACCCTATTCCAGGGGGTCGTCTGGCTCGAACGGGAGGGGGTGGCGCTCGACCCGGACGCGGTCCTCGTCTACTTCGGCTTCAACGACTTTCTGCCGGTGGCCTATCGCCGCGAGCGCGACGCCGCCGCGACCTCGCTCGGCGCCGGGGGGGTGACCGACCGCGAGCTCCATCGGCGCCGCAAGCGGGCCGGCTTCCGGCTGCTCCACGCGCTGATGGAGCGCAGCCACTTCGTGCGACGGCTCGCCGCCCGGCGACCGTCGGACGGTGGTGAGGTCGAGCGGGGCGCCGCGGTGCGGGTGCCCGAGGACGACCGGCGCTGGCTGCTCGAACGGATGGCGGCGCTCGCCGAGGCGCATCGTTTCCGCCTCGTGGTCGTCGTCCCCTGGTACCGGTCGTTCGAACGCCACGCACCGCTGCTGCGGTCGTTCGCCGCCGAGGAGGGCATCGTCCTGGTCGATCTGCCGGAGCGCTTCGCGACGCTGCCGCGACCGCGCTCGAGCTACTTCGTCGACGCCCTGCACCCCACCGCCGAAGGCCACGCGCTGATCGCCGAGGCGATCGTCGACGTCGCCGCCGACGCGCTCGCACCATGAGCCGGGGGAACTTCCCGGCGCCGCGATGCGTTGACCGAAGACGACCGGTCGTCTCGCCGCCGCCGCCCTCGGGTGCCGTACAATGCCGGCTCCTCCGTTCGCGACGGTAAACCCGAGCCTGCCGTTTGCGTAGGAACCGTCAGACCCGGATGTTCACCCGCAACCGCACAACCCTGGCAGGAGGTCCGTCTTGGATCGAAGAGACTTTCTGCGCCTGAGCGGCATCGGCGTCGGTGCCCTCGTGGTCCCGGTGATCGGCTCGCCGCGGACCCTCTATGGCGCGACCACCCCCATACCGACCGGCGACAAGAAGGCGCTGGCCGACGCCGCCCTCAACGCCGCCCGCGCGAAGGGCGCGAGCTACGCCGACGTTCGCATCGGCCGCTACCTCAACCAGTTCGTCGTCACTCGCGAGGACAAGGTCCAGAATCTCGTCAACACCGAGTCGTTCGGCGCCGGCGTGCGCGTCATCGTCGACGGCACCTGGGGCTTCGCCGCCACCTCGGAGGTCGACAAGGACTCGATCGCCGCCGCCGCCGAGCGGGCGGCGATGATCGCCAAGGCGAACTCGAAGGTGCAACAGGAGCCGGTGCGGCTCGCCCCGGTGAAGGGGGTCGGCGAGGTGAGCTGGCAGACGCCGATCGAGAAGAGCGCCTTCGACGTGCCGATCTCCGAGAAGGTCGACATGCTGATGGAGGTCAACAACGCGGCGCTGGAGGCGGGCGCCAGCTTCATCAACTCGATCTTCTTCCTGGTCAACGAGCAGAAGTACTTCGCCTCGACCGACGGCTCCTACATCGACCAGGACGTCCATCGCATCTGGCCGACCTTCAACGTGACGGTGGTCGATCCGGAGAGCGGCAAGTTCAAGACCCGAGGGGCGCTGTCGGCGCCGATGGGGATGGGATGGGAGTACGTCAACGCCTCCCCCGACGCCAAGATCGCCGGCGTCACCACCCGCTATCGCGACCACTACGACATGAAGGAGGACGCGATCGCCGCCGCCCAGCAGGCGAAGGCGTCGCTGACCGCGAAGTCGGTCGAGCCGGGCAAGTACGACCTGGTGCTCGACCCGACCCACCTGTGGCTGACCATTCACGAGTCGGTCGGCCACCCGCTCGAGCTCGACCGCGTCCTCGGCTACGAGGCGAACTACGCGGGCACCAGCTTCGCCACCCTCGACAAGTGGCAGTCCGGGAGCTTCCAGTACGGCTCCGACAGGGTCAACCTGTTCGCCGACAAGACGCAGAAGCACTCCCTCGGCTGCGTCGGCTACGACGACGAAGGGGTGGCGTGCAAGGAGTGGGACCTGGTGAAGAAGGGGATCCTGGTCAACTACCAGGCGATCCGCGACCAGGCCCACGTCATCGGCGAGAAGGCGTCCCACGGCTGCTGCTACGCCGACTCCTGGAGCTCGGTGCAGTTCCAGCGGATGCCGAACGTCTCGCTCCGCCCCGGCGAGCAGCCGCTGTCGGTCGACGAGATGATCGCCGGCGTCGAGAAGGGGATCTACATCATCGGCGCCGGCTCGTTCTCGATCGACCAGCAGCGCTACAACTTCCAGTTCGGCGGCCAGGCGTTCTACGAGATCGAGAACGGCAAGATCACCCAGCAGCTGCGCGACGTCGCCTACCAGTCGAACACCCAGGAGTTCTGGAACTCGTGTGCCGGCATCTGCGATGAGCGCGACTACCGGCTCGACGGCTCGTTCTTCGACGGCAAGGGGCAGCCGGGCCAGATCAGTGCCGTCTCCCACGGCTGCTCGACGACCCGCTTCAACGGCGTCAACGTCATCAACACCGAGCGCAAGCTCTAGCGCCAGCAGAGGAACCCGAAGATGACCATCCTTTCCAAATCCGAAGCGAAGGCGATCCTCGACAAGGCGCTCTCCTTCTCCAAGGCGGACGGCTGCGAGGTCAACCTCGACGGCTCGACCACCGGCAACATCCGCTACGCGCGCAACACCGTCTCGACCGCCGGCTCGGTCACCGACATGACGCTGGTGGTGCAGTCGAACTACGGCAAGAAGGCGGCGACGGCGACCATCAACGAGTTCGACGACGCCTCCCTCGAGAAGGTCGTCCGGCGCTCCGAGGAGCTCGCCAAGCTGGCGCCGGAGAACCCCGAGTTCGTCGCGGTGCTCGGTCCGCAGCAGTACCTCGAGTCGAAGGGCTTCTTCGAGTCGACGGCCGGGATCGAGCCCGCCTACCGGGCGGAGGTCGCCGCCTCCTCGATCGGCCCCTGCCGGGAGAAGCAGCTGGTGGCCGCCGGCTATCTCGAAGACTCGCGGGGCTTCTCGGCGATGGCCAACAGCGCCGGCCTCTTCGCCTACTACCCGTCGACCGAGCTCGAGTTCTCGCTGACCGTGCGCACCGCCGACGGCACCGGCTCCGGCTACGTCACCCGCGACGTCAACGACGTCGGCCGGTTCGACGCCGTCGAGGCGTCGGCGATCGCGATGGAAAAGGCGAGCCGCTCGGTCGGCGCCAAGGCGATCGAGCCCGGGAAGTACACCGTGGTGCTCGAGCCGGCCGCGTCGGTCGGCCTGCTGCAGAACATGATGTTCAACTTCGATCGGCGCCAGGCCGACGAGGGGCGCAGCTTCCTCTCCAAGGCGGGCGGCGGGAACAAGGTGGGGGAGAAGCTGGTCGACGAGCGGGTCACCCTCTACTCCGATCCGACGGTGGCGGAGATCCCGGCCTCGCCGTGGTCGCAGGACGGCCGGCGCCGCGAGCGGACGGTGTGGATCGACAAGGGGGTGGTCAAGAACATGTACTGCTCCCGCTACTGGGCGAAGGAGAAGGAGGTGCCGTCGGTCCCCTTCCCGGCCAACGGCGTGATGGAGGGGGGCGACGCCAGCCTCGACGAGCTGATCGCCAACACCCAGCGGGGGGTGCTGCTGACGCGCACCTGGTACATCCGCACGGTCGACCCGCAGACGCTGCTCTACACCGGCCTCACCCGCGACGGGACCTTCTTCATCGAGAACGGCAAGATCGCCTTCCCGATCAAGAACATGCGCTTCAACGAGAGCCCGGTGATCATGCTCAACAACATCGAGGCGCTCGGCAAGCCGCAGCGCATCAACGGCAACCTGATCCCGCCGATGGTCATCCGCGACTTCACCTTCTCGAGCCTGTCGGACGCCGTCTGAGGGAGGGGCGGCGCCGCCGCCGTCATGAAGTTCGCCTTCACCAGACTGCAGTACGACTCGGGCGACTGGGACGTCGACCCGCGGATGCCGTCGAACCTGCTGAACTCGCTGATCGAGTACACGACGATCCCGGTCGACACCGAGGAGAAGATCGTCTCGGTGCGCGACCCGCGCATGCTGGAGGCGCCCTTCACCTACCTCGCCGGGCACAAGCTGGTGCAGTTCGACGACCGCGGCCGGCGTCACATCCGCAGCTACGTCGAGAACGGCGGATTCCTCTTCGTCGACGACTGCAACCACGACATCGACGGCCTCTTCGCACGCTCGTTCGAGGCGGAGATGGCGGAGATCTTCGGGCCTCGAGCGCTGGCCAAGATTCCCAACGACCATGCGCTCTATGGCGCGTTCTTCGATTTCGACGAGCCGCCGACCACCTCCTTCGAGCTCAACGGGTGGGGCGACGATCTCGTCCACGACTACCTGAAGGCGATCGAGATCGACGGGCGGATCGGCATCCTCTACAGCAACAAGGACTACGGCTGCGAGTGGGACTACGACTACCGCAACAAGCGGTGGCTGGCGCAGGACAACACCCGCTTCGGCGTCAACATCGTCGTCTACGCGATGACGTCGTGAGGCGGAGTCGGTGGAGCGAGAGACCGAGTTGAGCCGCCGGCAGCCGACCGAGGACGACCTCCGCCGGCTGCTCGAGCGGGCCGATGCGCTGCGCAGCGAGATCGGCAAGGTCATCGTCGGCCAGCAGGAGGCGGTCGAGCAGCTGCTGGTCGCCCTGTTCGCCGGCGGCCACTGCCTGCTCGAGGGGGTGCCCGGGCTCGCCAAGACCCTCACCATCCGCACCCTGGCGCGGGCGCTCGAGCTGTCGTTCAAGCGGATCCAGTTCACCCCCGACCTGATGCCGAGCGACATCATCGGCACCGAGATCCTCGAGGAGGACGGCTCGACGGGAGGCCGGCGCTTCCGCTTCGCCCGCGGCCCGATCTTCGCCAATCTGGTGCTCGCCGACGAGATCAACCGCAGCCCGCCGAAGACGCAGGCCGCGCTGCTCGAGGCGATGCAGGAGAAGGAGGTCACCTACGCCGGTGAGACCTACCTTCTCGACCGCCCTTTCTTCGTGCTGGCGACCCAGAATCCGATCGAGCAGACCGGCACCTACCCCCTACCGGAAGCGCAGCTCGACCGCTTCCTCCTCCACGTGAGGATGGGCTATCCGACCGCCGAGGAGGAGGTGCGGATCCTGTCGTCGACCACCGGCGAGCCGCCGGCCGAGGTCGAGCGCGTGATGACCGCCGCCGAGGTGCTCGATCTCCACGCGCTGGTGCGCCAGGTCCACCTGTCGACCGGACTCGCGGAGTGGGTGACCGAGCTGGTGCGCGCCAGCCGCCCGGAGTCGAGCGACGTCGGGGCGGTGCGCACCTACATCGACTGGGGGGCGGGGCCGCGGGCGGGTCAGGCGCTCATCCTCACCGCCAAGGCGAGGGCGTTGCTCGACGGTCGCTTCGCCGTCGCCGGCGACGACCTGACGTCGCTGGTGCCGCCGACCCTCCGCCACCGGCTGCTGGTCAACTTCAAGGGCCAGGCCGAGGGGATCGACGCCGACGACGTGGCGCGGGCGATCGTCGACACGATCGGGCCGGCCGGCGGGTAGGCGCCGGCGTTGAGCGTCACGATCGCGCGCTCGCCGCTGATCGACCCAGCGACGCTGGCGGCGATCGACGACCTGCGCCTCGTCGCGCGCCTCATCGTCGAGGGATTCCTGGCCGGCGAGCATCCCGACCGGCGACCGGGAGCGGGGGTCGAGTTCAGCCAGTACCGCAGCTACGAGCCGGGCGACGACCTGCGCCGCGTCGACTGGCGCGCCTACGCCCGCTCCGACCGGCTGCTGGTGCGCGAGGCGGAGGTCGAGCGCGACATCACGGTCCGGCTGGTCGTCGACGCCACGGCGTCGATGGCGCATCGTGACGGCCCGCTGTCGAAGCTCGACTACGCGCGCCTGGTCGCGGCGGCGATCGCCTGGCTCGCCGATCAGCAGGGCGACCGAGTCGCGCTGCACGCGGTGAGCGACGAGCGGGGCGACGACCTCCCGCCTCAGCGAGGCCGGCGATCGCTGCTGCGGGTCCTGCACCATCTCTCGTCGATGGCGCCGGCGGGCCGCTGGCCTCCGTGGTCCACGCTCGGTCAGCGCGTCGGCAACCCGCGCGAGCGCGAGATGATCGTGCTGCTCTCCGACCTGTACGACCCGGACGGGGAGATCGATGTCGCCATCCGCCACTGGATCGCCCTCGGGCACGAGGTACTGGTGCTCCACCTCCTCGCCCGCAACGAGATCGACTTCACCTTCACCGGCGACCTCAGCTTCCAGGATCTCGAGAGTGGGGCGCGGGTCGACGGCAGCGCCGAGGCGATGCGAACGGCGTCGCTGGCGAAACTCGCTGCGACGATCGACGAGTGGCGGGAGCGCCTGCTGGCGGCCGGCGGCACCTACGAGTCGATGGCGACCGACCGCCCGGTCGACGGTGCCTTGCGGGCGCTGCTGCTGCGGCGCCAGAGGCTGCCGTGAGCTGGCTCGGCTGGGGGAGCCCGAGCTGGCTCTTCGGCCTGCTGGCGCTGGCGGTCCCGATTGCGATCCACCTCTTCGGTCGCGGTCGCCGACGCTCGGTCGAGGTGGGGTCGATCACGTGGTTGGTGCCGTCGGCGACCGTGCGAGCGCGCCGACTCCGCTGGACCCGCCTCGGCCTGCTCGCACTGCGCTGCGCTCTGCTGGCGCTGCTCGCGATGCTGCTGGCGGCGCCGCGGTGGCAAGCCGACGATCCCGGAGCGGAGAGGGTGGTCGTCCTCGTCGAGCCGGAGCTCCTCGCCGTTCGCCAGGCGCTCGAGCCTGCGTCGCGGGACGCCTTCGCCGCCTTCGACCGTCTCCGCGCGGAGGGAGCCGAGGCTCGCTGGCTGCGGCCGTCGCTGCCACTCCTCGACGCCGCCCTTGATCCCGAGCGGGCGTCGGGGAGCGGCGCTGCCGATCTCTGGGCTCTCCTCGAGGAGGCCGACCGGCGTCTGCCACCAGGGGCACGGCTCGAGGTGTTCACCGCCGACCGGATCGACGCGCTGCAGGGCGCCGTGCCGCGGCTGTCCCGTACCGTCGGATGGCATCCGGTCATCGATCCGCGCCCCAATCGCTGGCTGCAGCGGGTGACGGCCGGCGCCGCGCCGTCAGCGACGGTCGGCGTCAGCTCGGCGGCCGGCACCGAGTACGTCCGCGGCGCTCCCGACGAGGTCGGCGTCGTCCTCGAGACCGCCGGAGGGGCGTCGCGATGGCGCCTCCTCGACGGGGGGGCGGTCGACGCCGACGACGCGGCGCCGGTCACCGCGTTGCCGGCCGTCGAGATCGCC
>JBPEXA010000527.1:0-1565 GCA_052032135.1 Thermoanaerobaculia bacterium
ACCGCGTGGTGGCCGGATGCCGACACCGCTTCGCGTCACCTGCCCGCTGCGCGCGCGGGCGACGTGGTGCTGGTCAAGGGGTCGCGCGGCGTCGGCCTCGAGGCGGTGGTCGGGCGGTTGCTGTCGAGCGGGGAGGGCGGCTGATGCTCTACCACCTGCTCTTCGGGCTCGCCGACCAGTTCGCGCCGTTCAACGTCTTCCGCTACATCACCTTCCGCACCGCCGGCGCGGTGCTGACCGCCCTGCTGGTCAGCCTGCTGCTCGGACCGTTCTTCGTCCGCCTGCTGCGGCGGTTGTCGGTCGGTCAGAGCATCCGCGACGTCGCCCCGGAAAGCCACCAGGCGAAGGCGGGGACGCCGACCATGGGGGGCGTGCTGATCCTCTTCGCGGTGGTGGTGCCGACGCTGCTGTGGGCGCGGCTCGACAATCCGTACGTCTGGCTCACCCTCGGGGTGACCGTCGGCTTCGGCGCGATCGGCTTCGCCGACGACCTGCTGGCGGTGCGACGCCGTCACAACAAGGGGCTGAGCGCCCGCACCAAGACGGCGCTGTCGGGGCTGCTGTCGATCGCCGCCGGGCTGGTACTGCTGTCGCTGCCCGAGGGGTTCGCCTTCGAGCCGACCCTCGCCCTGCCGTTCTTCAAGCGGGCGATCTTCGACCTCGGCATCTTCTACATCCCGTTCCTGGTGATCGTCCTCTTCGGCTCGTCGAGCGCCGTCAACCTCACCGACGGGCTCGACGGCCTGGCGATCGGCGCCACCCTGATCGCCGCCGGCACCTACGCCATCTTCACCTACATCGCCGGCAACTCGGTGGTCGCCAACTATCTGCAGGTGCCGTACATCCGCGGCGTCGGCGAGGTGGCGATCTTCTGCGGCGCCCTGGTCGGCGCCAGCATGGGCTTCCTCTGGTTCAACTCCCATCCCGCCGAGGTGATCATGGGCGACGTCGGCTCGCTGGCGCTCGGCGGGGCGATCGGCATGGTCGCCGTCCTCTCGAAGCAGGAGATCGTGCTGGTGCTCGTCGGCGGCCTCTTCGTGCTCGAGGCGCTGTCGGTGATCATCCAGGTCACCTCCTTCAAGCTGCGCGGCAAGCGGGTGTTCCGCATGGCGCCCCTCCACCACCATTTCGAGCTGGCCGGCTGGTCGGAGCCGAAGATCATCGTCCGCTTCTGGATCCTGTCGATCGTCT
This sequence comes from Thermoanaerobaculia bacterium, assembly GCA_052032135.1. GTDB lineage: Bacteria > Acidobacteriota > Thermoanaerobaculia > Multivoradales > JAHEKO01 > CALZKB01. The sequence goes on from JBPEXA010000527.1 coordinate 1,192, forward strand.
TCGCGCTGATCAGCCTCTCGACGCTCAAGCTGCGATGAAGGTGCCCTGGAGCGATCGCGAGTGGGGGCGGGTCCTGGTCTACGGACTCGGGGTCTCGGGGACCGCGGTCGCGCGCTTCCTCGACCGCCGCGGCGTGCGGGTGCTGGCGGTCGACGATCGCGACCCGGGGGCGCTCGAGCTCGACGACGGGCGGCTCGCCGAAGCGATCGAGATCGTCCACGCACCGGCGCTCGAGGCGCTGCCGGAAGACGTCGACGGCGTCGTCGTCAGCCCCGGCGTGCCCGCCGACCGGCCGCTGCTGGTGGCAGCCGCCGAACGGGGACTGCCGGTGATCGGGGAGATCGAGCTCGCCTTCCCCTTCCTGCGGGCGCCGG
>JBPEXA010000528.1:0-2331 GCA_052032135.1 Thermoanaerobaculia bacterium
CTCGTCGGCTACGTGATCGGCGCCCTGATCACGCTGTCGATCGGCTACCTGAGCCTCAAGCTCGGCTTCTCGATCGAGGGCTCCGAGCTGGCGGCGATCCTCGGCTTCGGCGTGCTGCGCGGCATCATGCGGCGGCGGTCGATCATCGAGAACAACATCAACCAGACGATCGCCAGCTCGGTCAACGGCGCGTCGGCGGGGATGATGTTCTCGATCCCGGCGCTCTTCATCCTCGGCTACGAGGACTTCAATCGCCTGCTGGTGGTGGTCGCCTGCATCGCCGGCGGCGTGCTCGGCATCGCCTTCATCATCCCGCTGCGCAAGCAGATGATCGACTTCGACCGCCTCGCCTACCCGGGCGGCATCGCCACCGCCACCGTCCTCAAGGCGCCCGGCGCCGGCATCCGCAAGGCGTGGCTGCTGCTCGGCGGCGCGACGTTCAGCGCGGTCGTGCACTACGTGAGCCTCGCCAGCGGGGTGGAGAACTGGGACGTCGGGGCGGCGCTCGGCCTGCCGGAGTACATGAACGGCATCTACTACCTGTCGCTGCTGACCATCGGCACCGCCTACCTGGCGGGCAAGGGGGGCTTCTTCTTCGTCGTCGGCGGCTACGTCTGCTATTGGATCCTGGCGCCGCTGCTGTCGCTCCAGGGGCGGCTGCCGGGCCCGGAGACGCTCGCCGACGCCGGGATGGGAGTCGCCACCTGGCTGCGGCTGACGCTCTTCCGGCCGGTCGGCATCGGGATGATCATCGGCGGCGCGCTGACCGGCATCGCCCTCGCCCTGCCGCTGGTGCTCTCCGCCATCCGCTCGATGCAGCGGGCGTCGAAGACCCGCTCGGCGGTGTCGACCGACGAGCTGCCGATCAAGATGCTCTACATGGGGATCGGCGGCGCGCTGGTGCTGCTGGCGGTGACGGCGATCTTCTCGGTTCCCGACATCGAGCTGTGGCGGGCGGTGGCGATGGCGGTGCTCGGCACGCTGTGGATCTGGGTCGCCGGGGTGGTGCTGTCGGAGTGCATCGGCCGCACACAGTGGTCGCCGCTGTCGGGAATGACGCTGATCGGCGTCACCATCCTCATCTTCGTCGCCAGCGGCCTCGGCGACGAGCAGACGGTGATCGCCTCGATCGTCGTCGGCGGCGCGATGTGCGTGGCGATGGCGCAGGCGACCGACCTGATGCTCGATCTGAAGACCGGTTACCTGGTCGGCGCCATCCCCCGCAAGCAGCAGATCGCCCAGTTCCTCGGCACCTGGCTGGGGCCGATCCTGATCATGGGGCTGATCGTCGTCCTCCACCAGGCGTACGGGCTGGGGAGCGAGCGGCTGCCGGCGCCGCAGGGGCAGGCGCTGGCGAGCGTCATCGAGGGGATCCTCGGCGGCGACGTGCCGATGGACAAGTACCTCACCGGTGCCGGCCTCGGCGCGCTGCTGTCGGCGAGCGGTGTCGGCGGCATCGGCGTGATGGTCGGGCTCGGCTTCTACCTGCCGTTCAACATCATCCTCACCTACACCCTCGGCACCCTGGCGCGGGTGTTCACCGACGTCAAGCTCGGCCGCGCCTTCGCCGACGACATCGGCATCCCGATCGCCGCCGGCCTGATCGTCGGCGAGGCGCTGATCGGCGTCTTCTACTCCCTGCAGATCGTCTTCGCGAGCGGATGATGCAAGCGGTCGGCTACCTCCTGATCACCCTCGGCTTCCTCGCCGGCGCCTACGTGGCGGTCGAGCAGGGGGAGGGGGTGTCGGCGGCTCCTTATCTGGCGGCGCTGGCGGTCGGCGTCCTCGGGGTCGTCCTGGTGCGGCGCGCCGCCCACGCCGCCACCCGTGAGGAAGGGGTGATCGCCACCAACCTGGGAGCGATCGCCAGCAGCCTCGAGAGCGTGGTGGAGAAGGCGCAGGCGCTCGACCGCGACAAGGCGTCGATCGACGTCTACGAGCTGCGCCACCACATCGACCGCGAGTTTCCCGACGATCTCGACGCTTTCGTGCAGGCGCGCGAGAGCCTCGCCCACCGCTTCGGCCTCCACGCCTACGCCGACGTCATGAACCCGTTCGCCGCCGGCGAGCGGGCGCTCAACCGGGTGTGGTCGACGTCGACCGACGGCTACATCGACGAGGCGCACACCTACGTCACCAAGGCGCGCGAGCAGTTCGAGGAGGCGCTCGCCGTCTTCCGGCAGCACCACTCTTGAGCCGCGAGCTGCCCCCCGTCGTCGAGCGCTTCCTGCGCTACGTCCAGATCGACACCGAGGCCGATCACGCCTCCGACACGACGCCGTCGACGGAGCGCCAGAAGGACCTGTCGCGGCGGCTCGCCGAGGAGCTGCG
>JBPEXA010000529.1:0-1803 GCA_052032135.1 Thermoanaerobaculia bacterium
CGAGCCGTCGGGGAGCTGCTCGAGCAGCCGCCGGGCGAGCGCCCGCTCGCGGTCGATCAGGTTGCGGCTCTCACCAGGATCGCTCTCCAGATCGTAGAGCTCGGGCAGCGGCAGCTCGATCAGCTTGTGGCGACCGACGACGACGCCGCGCAACGGCGCCCACCCGCGGTCGAGGGCGGGGGTCAGCGCCTCGAAGTAGATCGGCCTCGACGCCTCGACCCGTGCGAGCAGCGAGCGGCCGGCGAGGCCGGAGGGGGGCTCGACGCCGGCCGCTTCGAGCAGCGTCGGCAGCAGGTCGACGTGGGCGGCGATGTCGGTCCGCACCCCGGGCTCGAGGCCGGGCGCCCAGAGGATCAGCGGCACCCGCAGCGTCGCCTCGTAGGCGAAGACGCCGTGGGTCGTCTCGCCGTGGTCGCCGAGCGCCTCGCCGTGGTCGGAGGTGAAGGCGACCAGCGTGGCCCCGGTGGCGCGGGCGGCGTCGAGCAGCGGGGCGAGGAAGCTGTCGACGGCGGTGACCTCGCCGAGGTACGGATCGGCCGCCGCCATCGGCGGCTCGTAGGGGGCGTGCGGGTCGTAGAGATGCACCCAGGCGAAGCGGCGCCCCGCCTGCGCCCGCCACCAGTCGAGGGCGCGCGCGACGACGGCGTCGCCGGCCCGCTCCGCCGGCGTGTCGAGCCTCGCCGACCCCTTCGGGAACTCGTCGTCGTAGACGTCGAAGCCGCGATCGAGGCCGAAGGTCGCGTCGAGCGGGTAGGCGGCGACGAAGGCGCCGGTGGCGAACCCCGCATCGGCGAGCAGCGTCGCCGCCGTCGCCACCTCGTCGCCGAGGGTGAAGCCGGTGTTGTCGCGGACGCCGTGATCGTGGGGCCAGCGGCCGGTGAGAATGTTGGCGTGCGACGGCAGCGTTACGACGTTGTGGGCGTAGGCGCGCTCGAACCGCCACCCCTCGCGGGCGAGACGGTCGAGGTGCGGTGTCGTCGCGTCGCCGCGCCCGTAGGCGCCGAGCGCGTCCCAGCGGAGAGTATCGATGGTGATCAACAGCAGATGGTCGACCCGCAGCTGCGGCGCCGTCGGCCCGGCCGCCACCGGCGCCGCCGCCGGAGGCCCGCCGGCGGCGGATGGGGGATCCGCTGCTTCCGAGCAGCCGAGCCCGATGCCGGCCGAGCCGGCGGCGACGACGGCCATCAGCACCGCCGCTGCCTTCGATCGCTCGCTGCGCACCATCGCCGTCTCGCCGTCCATCGCCCGGGAGGCCGCCCCCGGGCGCGGTAGAGTCTACGCCGTGCTGAGACGTCGGACCGCGGTGCTCCTCGCCGCCGCGCTGAACGCCTCGCTCGCCGCCGCCGAAGGGGCGCCGATCCTGGTCGACGTCGCGGTCGAGGTCGGCCTCGACTTCCGCCATTTCAACGGCATGTCGGGCGAGTTCTACCCCCCGGAGGTGATGGGGGGCGGCGGCAGCGCGCTCGTCGACTACGACGGCGACGGCGATCTCGACGTCTACCTCGCCCAGGGGGGAATGATCGGCCCCGGCAAGACGCTCGCCGACGCCCTCGATCCGCCGCCGGCGGGCAGCCCGCTCACCGACCGCCTCTTCCGCAACGACCGCCTGCCGGCGGGCGAAGAGGGACCGCCGCTGCGCTTCGTCGACGTCTCGGCGAGCGCCGGCATCACCGCCGACGGCTACGGCTTCGGGGTCGCCACCGGCGACGTCGACGCCGACGGCTGGACCGATCTCTACCTCACCAACTTCGGCTCCAACCAGCTGTGGCGCAATCGCGGCGACGGCACCTTCGAGGAGGTGAC
>JBPEXA010000053.1:0-3082 GCA_052032135.1 Thermoanaerobaculia bacterium
GACCTCGGCCGGCCGCGTCACCGCCGCCACGTCGCTCGGCAGCTCGCGCTGACGGGCGACGAAGCCGGTGACGTCGGCCATCCGCGAGCCGCGGGAGCGAGCGGCCGCCTCGAGCCGTCCCTGCGCCCGCGACGGATCCCGCCAGGTGTCGCGGGTGAGCGTCCGTGTGTCGGTGGCGATCACCCCGCGCGGCACCTCGCGGAAGGAGACGTGGCGCGCGACCTCGTAGCCGGGCCGGTAGTGCTGGCGCCAGTTGCTGCGGCCGAAGTAACGGACGGGGCAGAACGTCCACTGCGAGTAGAAGCCCCAGCTGCCGCCGGCGTAGCCGTAGATCCCCCAGCGGGGACCGTAGCCGTAGCGCGCGTGGCGCGGCGCGTAGTAGGCCGAGTAGTAGCCGGACGGCACCCAGGCGACGTGGGTCGGGCCCCAGTACCAGTAGACCCAGGCGGGGGCGTAGCGGGCGCCGGCGAACCAGACCCAGCCGTAGCCCGGCACTTGATCCCAGGTGCCGTAGTGGTAGGGCACCCACCCCCACGGCTCGTGCGACACCCAGGTCAGCCCGCTCGGGGTGTAGGCCCAGCTGCCCGCCTGGTAGGGGCGCCAGTCGGCGGCGACGTACGGGCGCCAACCGCGGCGCCCCTCGACCTCGATCCAGGCGCCGTGATCGCGCATCCGCGCGGCGCGGTAGCCGAGCTCCGGCGGGACGTCGCCGTAGTCGGCGAGCCGCGCTTCGGCATCGAGATCGTCGCCCCACAGCTCGATGTCGTCGTAGCTGCCGGCGTCGACGAAATGGGCCTCGCCGCGATACCGGCCCTCGATCCACACCGCTTCACCGTCGCGCAGCACGGCCGATCCGTCGTCGCTCACCGCCTCCGCGAAGCCCTCTCGCACCACCACCTCGGTCGCGTCGACGGCGGCGCTCACCAGATAGCGACCCGGCGAGCGCAGATAGAGCGACGCGTTCGGGGTCTCGAGCTCGAGATCGCCGCCGCTCGAGACGTAGCCCTCGAGCACGATCTGCGCCGCGCCGCGGTCGAGCCGCAAGCGGGTGACGCTGTCGGCGCTGTCGGCGGTGTAGGCGATCGCATCGAAGGCGATCTCGGTGCCGCCGTCGAGCCGCAACAGGCTGCCGTCGGCGAGCGCGACCTCGATGCGGCTGCCGCCGGCGACCCGCAGGCCGTCGCCCGCCAGGATCGGGTGGTTCTCCCGCGCCTCCAGCACCTCGCCACCGGCGGCGGAGGTCACCTGCCCCCGCCCCTCGACGGTGCGGTAGTAGGAGTACGCGGCGTCGTCGTAGCCCTGCGCCCCCGCCGCCCCGGCCGCCCACAGGGCGAGCAGAGCGAGCACGGCGGCGACCATCCAGGGCTTGGCGGCGGCCGCGTCGAGAGCGGCGCTGCGGGCGGTGGTTCGCGGTCGTTCGTTCATCATGCCTCCGATCGGGGACGGGCGCTTCACGACCACCTGGAAAAGCAAGAACGCTGCCACGGCTGCCACCGTCGCGAGACGCCTTGTGACGGCTATAATCTCGCATCCGGACGGAGGTGCCGACCCGCCCACCGTCCTCAATGGGTCACACTGGTGTGAAGAATTGGCTTCGCAAGCGCGGACGGTCCGCTGAGAGCGTGCCGGAGGCGCCGACCGTCGACGAGCTGATGGCGCTCGGTCGCAACGACGAGGCGCGCCGCGAGCTGGAGCTCAAGCTGCGCGAGACGCCGAGCGATCGGCGCAGCCTGGTCAAGCTCGGCGACGTGCTGATGGCGATGCAGCGCCACGTCGAGGCGGTCGAGATCTACCAGGCGGCGGCCAAAGGGCTGGCGAGCGACGGCTTCCACGACAAGGCGATCGCCGTGCTGCACAAGATCCTCAAGGTGTCGCCCAACGACCCGGCGGCGACGCTCGGCATCGAGCAGCTCGAGGAGGTGAAGCACCTCGACGCCAAGCGCCAGGTCATCACCCGGCAGCTGCGCAAGAGCGCCGACGACGCCGCGCATTCCCTCGACTCGATCCGCGTCAGCCAGCTATGGAAGAAGCTGTCGAAGAGCCCGGTGGTGCGCAAGCTCGACACCCGGACGCTGAGCCGGCTGTTCGGGCAGTTCACCCTGCTCGAGCTGCCGCCGCAGCGCGAGCTCGTCGCCCGCGGAGACCGCCGCGACGAGTACTTCATGGTCGCCGACGGCGCGGTCGAGGTGATCCGCAAGCGGGCGGACGGCCCGCCGCTGGTGCTGCGCGCCTACCAGCCGGGCGACACCTTCGGCGAGGCGGCGCTGCTCGAGCACGCCGAGTGGCCGGCGGCCCATCGCGCGCACGGGCCGACGCGCCTCCTGCGCCTCGATCGTTCCGGTCTCGAAGCGCTGCTCCCGGGGCTCGAGGATCCGCGCGCCTTCATCGACACGCTCCGCATCCAGCGCCACGACGCCAGCCTCGCGGCCATGCTGCGCGAAGAGTCGGAAGCCTGATGGCGTTGCTGCCGATCCGCATCTACCCGGACGACGTCCTGCGCGCCGAGTGCCGGCCCGTCACCGACTTCGACGACGAGCTGCGACGGCTGGCGAAGGACATGGTCGACACCATGTACGCCGCGCCCGGCGTCGGCCTCGCCGCGCCGCAGGTCGGCCGCGACCTGCGCCTGGCGGTGGTCGACGTCACCGTCGGCGAGGAGGAGGGGCGGCTCTTGACGCTGGTCAATCCGCGCATCACCCGTCACGAGGGGAGCGAGGTCGACGTCGAGGGGTGCCTGTCGATCCCGGAGTTCACCGAAAAGGTGAGCCGGCCGGCGGCGATCACGGTCGAGGCCCAGGACCTCGACGGCAACCCCTTCACCCTCGAGGCCGACGGCTTCCTGGCGCGCGCCATCTGCCACGAGGTCGATCACCTCGACGGCGTCCTCTTCGTCGACCACCTCAAGGGGTTGCGCCGCGATCGCGCCCGTCGCCACCTGCGACGGCTGCTGCGCGACGGCGTCCCCGAGCGGGCGCCGGCATGACCGCACGCTGCGCACGCCGTCTGCTCGCCGCCCTGGCGGTCGCCGCGATCGTCCCCGCCTGCGGCGGCGGCGGCGGTGGGGGAGGGGGCGGCGGCGGTC
>JBPEXA010000530.1:0-3196 GCA_052032135.1 Thermoanaerobaculia bacterium
ACTCGACGCGCCACACTCGACGCGCCCCGCCGGCGTCCGCCGGGCCCGCGTCAGCCGCCGGCGGGTGATCCGCCGGCAGGCCGCCAGGCGATCAGGTCGACCGCCAGCGCGCGCCCCTCGAGGTTGAGGCGGCGCACGATCTGGTAGTGCGGCGTGAAGCTCACCTCGCAGCTCTCCACCGCCGTGTCGAAGGAGAGGTCGACGACGTGGGTGCCGATCCCCTCGAAGCTCCAGGTCGCCTCCGAGCAGGTGGTCGCGACGTCGAGGCGCACCGTGTCGTAGCCCTCGCTCAGCACCAGATCCTCGCTCAGCTCGTCGGCCGGCGGGATCCGCAGCTGCAGGCGCAGCACCCCCGGCCCCGGCACCTCGGTGATGCGGATCTCGCCGTCGCCGCGCAGCCAGCGGCGACCGAGGATCTGCACGTCGGTGCCCGCCTCGGTCGCCAGCCACGCGGGGGAGAAGAGGAACTTCGGCGTCGCCGGAGCGCGCTCGCCGGCGACCACCTCGGCGACGACGTACTCCTGGCGGCCGACCTCCTCGCCCGGCGCGGTCAACGCCCAGCGACCGTGCTCGGGGTGGTAGAGCCCCATCGACAGCCGGTAGCGGCCGGGCTCGAGCGGCGGCGCCAGCGCCGACTGGTAGAGGTCGATCGCGTAGCTTTCGGCCGCGCCCGCCCGCCAGTCGAAGGGGAGCGGGTGGTCGAAGGTGCGCACCACGGCGCCCGAATCGTCGAGCAGGTGCACCATCACCAGCGGGTCGACGTCGGGGGTGAGCGCCCCGGTCGCCTCGAATCGGACCTCGAGCGGCGTGAACCGCGGGAAGCCGAGGTCGATCAGCGCCGGCTCGACGCTCAGCGAGCCGATCGGTTCGGGCGGCTGCTCACAGCCGGCGATCACCAGCGCGAGCAGCGCTCCTGCGACTGCGGAACTTCGGTCTCTCACCATCGGGACGGGCCCTCCCAGGCGTCGCGGGATTCTAGCAACACCCCGAAAACCGGCTGCTAGACTTCGCTCCCGGGCGACGCCGGATCGACCCTCCGACGCCCCCCGAGCGCGGGCGCCTGGGCGACGAGATCAGCCGATGACCGCCGAGACCGTCCTCCTTCTCGCCATCGTCGTCCTGACGATCGTGGCGTTCGTCCGCGAGTGGAGCTCGATGGACGTCATCGCGCTGTCGTGCCTCGGCCTGCTGCTGGTGTTCAATCTGGTCTCGCCGGAGGAGGCGGTCGCCGGCTTCAGCAACGCGGCGGTGATCACCGTGATGATGATGTTCATCCTCTCCGAGGGGCTGGTGCAGAGCGGCCTGATCACCAAGCTCGGCTACCGGATCGCCGATCTCACCGGCACCTCGCGGTGGGTGGCGTCGATCCTGCTCCTCGCGCTGGTCGGCGTCATCTCGGCGGTGGTCAACAACACGGCGGCGGTCAGCGTCTTCATGCCAGTGGCGATCCACCTCAGTCGCCACTTCCACACCAGCCCGTCGAAGCTGCTGATGCCGCTGTCGTTCGTCGCCGTCGTCGGCGGCACCTGCACCCTCTTCGGCACCTCGACCAATCTGCTGGTCGGCTCGCTCGCCGAAGAGCGCGGGATGCCGCCGTTCGAGGTCTTCGAGTTCCTCTGGTTGGGAAGCGTGCTGCTGGTCGTCGGGCTGGTCTACAGCGCCCTGGTGCCGATGCGCTACCTGCCGTCGCGGGCGATCCTCAGCTCGCTGACCCGCAAGTACCACCTCGGCGGCTACCTGACCGAGCTGCGGGTCCCCGCCGGCTCCAAGCTGGTCGGGCGCACGGTGGTCGACGAGCAGGTCAGCCAGCGCTTCCAGCTCAACGTGCTCGAGATCCTGCGGCGGACCGAGAAGATCGCCACCGACATCCGGCTGGTCCCGATCGCCGAGGACGACGTGCTGCTGGTGCGCGGCGGGGTGGAGGACATCATCGCCTTCCGCGAGCAGTTCGGGCTGCTGCTGTTGACCGACATCAAGCTCCGCGACGAGGACCTCTCCGACGCCCAGACGGTGCTCGCCGAGGTGCAGCTGACGCCCGCCTCGGAGCTGGTCGGCAGCACCCTCAAGGAGATCGACTTCCGCCGCCGCTTCGGCAGCTTCGTGCTCGCCCTCAACCGCACCGGTGAGCTGATCCAGGACAAGCTCGCTCACATCAAGCTGCGGCCGTGGGACACGCTGCTCGTCTTCGGGCCGCGGCCGCGGGTCGAGGCGCTCGACGCGACCGAGGACTTCATCGCCCTCGGCGAGCGCGACCTCCACCTCCACCTGTCACCCCGCTGGTGGATCGGCGTCGGCACCATCACCGGCGTCGTCGCCCTCTCGGCGCTCGGCGTGATGACGATCCTCGAAGCGGCGATCCTCGGCGCGGTCCTGCTGCTGGTGACCCGCGTCGTCACCATCCAGCAGGCGTACCACGCCATCGACTGGACGGTGATCTTCCTGCTCGCCGCCATCCTGCCGCTGGGGACCGCGATGCACAACACCGGCCTGGCGTCGTGGATCGGCAACCAGCTCGGTGGCTTCGGGGTGTCGTTCGGACCGCTGGCGATGCTGTCGCTGCTCTACCTGGCGACGTCGCTGCTGACCTCGTTCTTCTCCAACAACGCGACCGCGGTGCTGATGGCGCCGATCGCCTTCACCGCCGCCGCCCAGCTGGGGGTCGATGCCAAGCCGATGCTGATGGCGGTCGCCTACGCCGCGTCGGCGAGCTTCATGACGCCGATGGGCTACCAGACCAACGCCATGGTCTTCGGCCCCGGCAACTACAAGTTCGTCGATTACGTCAAGTTCGGCGCGCCGTTGACGGTGGTCTTCTGGCTGCTGGCGAGCGCGCTGATCCCCGTCATCTGGCCGTTCGACCCCTAGCCGGCGGCTAGCGGTCGCCGAGCGAGCGCACCAGCGGCGGCAGGCCGCCGAGCTCGTCGAGCACGAAGTCGGGCTCGGGGCCGCCGCCGTCCTCGCGCTCCAGCCAGACGGTGCCGACGCCGGCGGCGCGGCCGGCGGCGACGTCGCTCCCCCGCCGATCGCCCACCATCAGGGCGCGGCCGGGCTCGATGCCGAGGGCGTCGAGCGCGTGGCGGATCATCGCCGGCGACGGCTTGCGCGCCTCCTCGTAGCTGAAGTGGAAGGTCTCGATCGACTCGGCGATGCCGAAACCGGCGAGCACCGCCTGGTAGAGCACGCCGGGGAGGGGGAC
>JBPEXA010000531.1:0-2856 GCA_052032135.1 Thermoanaerobaculia bacterium
GATCGAAAGCGACGACCACCTTCTGCTCGCCCTCACCCTCGACGCGGCGCACCGCGACCTGGATCCAGCCGGCGACCTGCAGCTCCCGCAGCAGCGCGCTCACCTCCTGGAACTCCTCGTAGTGCGGCGGGACGTAGTCGGGGGTCGGCCCGGCGGCGCTCGGCGCGTTGCGCAGGTGGTTGATCTGGTGGACGCAGCAGAGCATCAGCCGCTCGATGCTCCACCCCGACTGCGACAGCAGCGTCAGCATCCGCGGCTCGAGTGGAGCCAGCACCCGGCGGGCGAACGCCTCGCCCTGCAGCGGGCTGTAGGAGACGGTCGGGGTCTCCGAGTAGCCGACGCCGAACGAGCCGCCGGCGGCGTCGCCCCCGGCGCCGAGGTCGAAGTCGGCGCCGACGCCGGCGGCGGCGTCGTAGCTGAACTGGGTGGTGACGCCGGAGACCTCGAGGAACTGCGGGTTGTCGCGGTAGCGCAGGCGCACGAGGTTGAGCAGCATCTGCTCGTCCCACGAGCGCGAGATCGCCTCGTTGTAGTCGATGCGGGCGCTCGGCACCGCCGCCGGCCCGAACTGGTGGGTGCACCCTGCGGCGAGCGCGGCGACCAGCGCGACGCCGAGCAACCTCTGGCGGGCTCGCATCTTCAGGCCTCCCTGTCTGGCCCCTCGGTCAAGGGCCTCTCGGTCAAGGGTCTTTCCCTGTCGGGGATCGGATGGTGAGGCTACCATGTCGCTCCTCTCCGCCGGCGTGCCCGGCGACACCTTCTGGGGCGTCGGTCGGCTAGCATTCGTTACCGATGGGATGCCTCGGCCTGCCGCTGGTGGCGATCGGCGTCGGCCTCTGGTGGCTGGCGCGCGACAGCGAGGGGATCGGCCGCCAGTTCGCCCTCTTCCTCGCCCTGGTGCTGTGCGCGATGGGGGTGTGGCTCGCCTTCTTCGAGACCGGGGAGGGGCTCGGCCGCTTCATCCCCGCCCTCGCCCCCGGGAACTAGCCGCAGTCGGCGGGGCGGACGTTGGCCTCGAACTCGCCGAGCTCGTTGCCCGCCGGGGCGTAGTAGCAGACCCACACCACCTGGTCGTCGCACGCCTCGACGGCACAGCCGAGCTCGAGCGTCGCCCGCCACACCAGCTGGGTGAAGTGGCCGGCGCCGGAGTCGTAGCCGGGCGCGGTGAAATCGAAGCGCTCGCTCTCGGCGTACCACGAGTCGACGATCTCGACCGCCGCGAAGTCGGCGCGCGACGAGTGCCACGCCGCGTTGGTGCCGAGCTCCCACGGGTGGGGCGGGCGCGACGAGCAGTCGTCGGCGATCGACGCCAGCCAGTCGGCGGCCGCCTCGGCGAGCCGCGCGGACCAGACGAGCGGTGGGGCGCAGTGCGCCTCCCGATGGCGGTTGTGGGCCGCCAGCAGCTCGGCGTCGCGGTCGGCGGCGGCGTCCGGCGCCGGCTCGGAGGCGGGCGCGGCGGCGGTCCCGACGATCGTCGTCAGCACGGCGAGCGTGGCGATCACGCTCGCAGTTGCACGTGAGCGCACGCTGATAGGGTAGCAGCCTGCCTTGGAAGCGGGCCGAGCGACGACGGCTCGGCCGTGCCGTCTCGACCCGTCCATCGAATTGGGGAGGAGCCTCATGTCGTGGTCTCGCTGGATCGTCTGCTCGCTGCTCGTCGTCGTCGCCTGGGGATGCCCCGGCAACACCCCTCCGGTCCCCCTCGAGCCGTTCGACTGCACGGCGCCGCCGCCGGTGACCAGCACGATGGTGGAGGCGGTCAACCCGGTGCCGGAGTGCTACATCGGGATCCTCACCTCGACTCCGGCGCCCGACGACTTCGTCACCACCGTGCAGCAGATGGTGCCGCCGGAGGCCGAGGACGTCGTGCCGCTGCCGCTGATCAACGGCTTCCGCACCACCATGAGCCCGACCAGCGCCCGCACCCTGGCCGCCGAGCGCAGTGTCGTCGTCTACGAGTGCGAGGCGGTCACCATCAACGCCGTGCAGTCGTGGGGGCTCGACCGCGTCGACCAGCGCAATCTGCCGCTCGATGGTGAGTTCCAGCCGCGGGCGACGGGCGCCGGCGTCCACGTCTACGTCCTCGACACCGGGCGGCCGCCGATCAGCGGCTTCGAGGGGACCCTCGGTGAGTGCCACTCGACCGTCGGCGGCAGCTGCGCCGACGACCACAACCACGGCTCCCACGTCGCCGGCACCATCGGCGACGCCCGCTACGGCGTCGCCGTCGACAGCGTCATCCACTCGGTCAAGGTGCTGATCAACGGCTCCGGGGCCGACGCCGACGTCATCGAAGGGATGCAGTGGGCGGTCGACCACGTCGCCGCCAACGGCTGGCCGGCGCTCGGCAACATGAGCCTCGGCGGCTCGGCCTCCGATCCGTTCGACCGCGCGGTCTGCGCCGCCTGGGAGCAGGGGTTCCTGTTCGCGGTCGCCGCCGGCAACGACGACGAGGACGCCTGCCGCTCCTCCCCGGCGCGGGTTCGCCAGGCGGTCACCATGTGCGCCACCGCCGCCAACGACCGCCGCGCCTCGTTCTCCAACACCGGGATCTGCGTCGACGCCTGCGGCCCGGGCGTCAACATCGCCTCGCTCGGCCGCAACGGGCTGCGCTTGATCCTCTCGGGAACGTCGATGGCGAGCCCTCACGCCGCCGGCGTCCTGGCGATCTGCGCCGAGGAGCTCGGGACCGCCGATCCGGCGACGCTGTGGGACTGCGCGGTCGACACCGCCACCCCCGACGTGGTCGGCAACCCGGGGGCCGGGACCCCCAACCGGCTGATCTACGCCGGCCCGACGAACTGAAAGTATCGAGCGGTTGACGCCGGCCGGTGAACAAGTAGCGGACCACGCCGG
>JBPEXA010000532.1:0-2657 GCA_052032135.1 Thermoanaerobaculia bacterium
GGATCAGCAGCCGCCGCCCCTCGTCGGCCTCGCGCTCCATGTACACCAGCTCGCCGGTGCGGGCGGTGCGCTTCCAGTGGATGCCGCGCGGATCGTCGCCCGGCCGGAAGCCGCGCAGCGAGTAGAGGTCGTGGCCCTGCCCCACCCTGGGCGACGGCTCCTCGCCGACGCGGCCGCGGGCGAAGGGGCTGGGCTCGTCCAGCGGCAGGATCTCGGGGTAGACCAGCACCTCCAGCTCGCGGCGGTGCCGCATCGCCTTCTGGAACAGCCCCAGGGGAAAGATCGACAGCACCCGGAAACCCGGCAGCCGGTGCAGCCCGCGGCGGCGGAAGCGGAAGGCCGGGCGTGGCGGGAACAGCCGCGCGGCGGCGATGTCGTCGCGCCACGAGCGCAGCGGCGTCAGGTCGTCGAGCACCCAGATGCCGCGGCCGTAGGTGGCGACCACGAGGTCGGCGAACCGCTCCTGCACCTCGATCCAGTGCACCGGGGCCGGCGGCAGGCCGGCGCCGAGCTCGCGCCAGCTCGCGCCGTCATCGAACGACACCCACAGCGCGTTCTCGGTGCCGAGGTAGAGGAGGCCGGGCCGCTCGGGGTCCTCGCGCACGCAGTGGGCGTATGCGAAGACCGTCTGCGGCAGGTCACCGCGCAGCGACGTCCAGCTGGCGCCGTAATCGTCGGTGCGGAAGACCCAGGTCGCGGTGTCGCCCTCCTGGTGGCGATCGACGGTGAGATAGGCGCGGCCGGCGGCGTGGTGCGACGGCTCGATGTTGGAGATGGTGCCCAGCGGCGGTACGTCGAGACCGGCGGTGACGTCGGTCCAGCTGGCGCCGCCGTCGCGGCTGACGTGCACCAGGCCGTCGTTCGACCCCGCCCAGATCACCCCCGGCTCGAGGGGCGACTCGGCGATCGCGAACAGCACGGCGGCGACGGTCGGCCCGGCGTCGTCGAGGGTGAGGCCGCCGGTGCGCCGCATCAGCTCCGGATCGGCGGTGGTGAGGTCGGGGCTGATCACCTCCCAGCTCTGGCCGTGGTCGATCGACCGATGCACGTACTGGCTGCCGTAGTAGACCGCCGGACCGTGCGGCGACACCGCCAGCGGCGCCGTCCACTGGATCCGGTAGTCGAGGTCCTCGGCCGCCCAGCTCTCGATCGCCAGCGGCCAGACGCTGACCATCCGCGACAGCCCGGTGCGCAGGTCGTGGAGCTCCAGCAGGCCGTCGTAGCAGCCCGACCAGACGAGGTTCGGATCGATCGGATCGGGCCGCGCGAAGCCGACCTCGCAACCGCCGACGATCTTCCAGGCGCCGACCGGGATCGGGCCGAAGCTGAGCGTCGTCGACGGCCCCATGGCGCTCGGGCCGTCCTGGCGGTTGCCGTAGACGTTGTAGGGGATCCGGTCGTCGGTCGCCACGTGGTACATCTGCGCGATCGGCAGCTGCGGCCGGAACCAGCTCTCGCCGCGATCCAGGGTGATCGACACGCCGCCGTCGTGGCCGGTGATGCGGCGATCGGGGTCGAGCGGATCGATCCACATGTCGTGGTGGTCGTAGCCGGAGTTCTGGGCGGCGATGGTGACCCCGCCGTCGAGCGAGATCGACTGCTGCACCGCCAGGAAGGTCACCTCGTCGGCGTCGTCGGGCGAGGCCGCCATCCGGGTGTAGTAGAGCGGCCGCTGGGTGAGGGTGTTGTCGTTGTTGACCATCCGCCAGCCGTCGCCGCCGTCGTCGGAGCGCCACAGCACGCCGGCGAAGGCGTCGACCGGCTCGAAGTCGCGATTGGAGCTGGTCTCGATCAGCGCGTAGACCCGCCGCGAGTCGTCGGCCGACATCGCCAGCCCGATCTTGCCGAGCGGCGCCGCCGGCAGACCGCCACCCTCCAGCCTCTCCCAGCTGTCGCCGCCGTCTCGCGAGCGCCAGATGCCGCTGCCGGGGCCACCGCTGGTGCGCCCCGAGGTGCGCATCGAGAACTGCCAGGTGGCGGCGAAGAGGATGCGCGGGTTGTTGGGGTCGATCACCACGTCGATGGCGCCGGTCGCCTCGTCGACGAAGAGCACCCGCTCCCAGCTCGCGCCGCCGTCGCGGGTGCGGTAGAGGCCGCGCTCCGGCTGCGGACCGTAGGCGTGACCGAGGGCGGCGGCGAAGACGACGCCGGGGTCCCGGGGGTCGATGACGATACGGCCGATGCGGCCGGTCGCCTCGAGGCCCATGTTGGTCCAGGTCGCGCCGGCGTCGATCGATTTGTAGATGCCGTCGCCGATCGAGACGTTGGAGCGGATGAAGGTCTCGCCGGTCCCCGCCCAGACGACGTTGGGATCGGACGGTGCCACCGCCAGCGCACCGATCGACGACGCCGGGGTGTCGTCGAAGATCGGCGCCCAGTGGGCGCCGCCGTCGGTGGTCTTGAAGATGCCGCCCGACGCCGCCCCGGCGTAGTAGACCCTGGGGTCGCCCGGCACGCCGGCAACCGCCGGCACCCGGTTGCCGACCGGTCCCAGGTGGCGGAAGCGCAGCTCGCCGAAGGGGTCGTCCTGCGCGGTGAGACCGACGGCGCAGCTCGCCGCCAGCACGATGGCTGCCGTCTGGATTCGTCGCATCGATCCTCCGGGGAGGCGCCCATCCTCGCGCAACGCGGCTCCGGAGTCGAGCGACGGAGGTCCA
>JBPEXA010000533.1:0-6588 GCA_052032135.1 Thermoanaerobaculia bacterium
TCCAGCGATCGCACCATGACCGGCGAGGCCTCGGGGGAGGCGGCGACGAGATCGACGCCACGGCCGCGACGGCGCAGCACCGCGCCGATGCCGGCGGCGAGGCCGCCGCCGCCGAGGGCGACGACGACGGTGTCGACGTCGGGCCACTGGTCGACGATCTCGAGACCGACGGTCCCCTGGCCGGCGATCACCTCGACATCGTTGTACGGCGACAGATAGAGACGTCCCTCCCGCTCGGCGTACCGTCGCGCCGCCCGCTCGGCGATCACGCCGTCGTCCCCTTCGAGCACCAGCTCGACCCCCGCCGCCTCCAGTCGCCGTCGCTTCGAGCGCTCGATGGTCTCCGGGACGAAGACCGTCAGCGGAGCACCGACCGCTGCCGCGGCGTCGGCGACCGCCGCGGCGTGATTGCCGGTCGATGCGGCGACGAGGCCGCGAGCGCGCTCCTCCTCGCTCGCGGCGAGCACCCGGTTGGTGGCGCCCCGCAGCTTGAAGGAGCCGGTCCGCTGCAGGTTCTCGAGCTTCAGGCGGACCTCGGCACCGGTCAGCTCGCCGAGCCACGGCGAGCTCGTGAGGGGGGTCTCGCGGATGCGGCCGGCGAGACGCTCGGCCGCCGCCTCGACGACCGCCGCGAGGTCGGCGGGTTCGATCACCGGGCGCACGGGGCGTCGCCCCGCGTCACGCCCGACGCGGCACCCACGCCAGCGCCACCCGATCGACCTCGACGTCGGTGCGGCGGGGGCGCACCTCTTCGGTCGTCAGCTCCTCGTTCATCGGGTCGAGACGCTCCTCGAGCTCGTCGATCTCGCGCTGCGCCTCGTCGTCGAGCGCGGCGATCTCCTCACGGATCGTTTCGATGTCCTCCTCGGCGCGCTCGACGTCCTGCGAGTCGCGCCACGAGCGGGTGACGCTGCGCATCGCGGTCCCCGCCCCCGAGCGCACCTTGCGGCCGAGGACGGCGCCGAGCAGGGTGCTGCCGATGCGGACCATGGTGTCCATCTTGATCTGCTTGGCCTGCTGCGCCTCCTTCTCCCGGCGCTGCTCGGCCTTGCGGAGTCGCTCCTCCAGCTTCTCGACCCTGGCGGCGTACTTGTCGCGCAGCGCTTCGACCTTGGCGTCGCGCTCCTCGCGGGTGAGCTGCTGCAGTCGGAGCCGGAAGTCGCGCTCGCTCTCCCCCGGCTCGGAGACGCGGTCGAAAGCGGGGCTCTCGTAGAGCTCGAGCTTGCGATTGCGGTAGAGCCACTCCGCGAAGTCCTTCTTCCACCCCGACCACGACTTCGGCTGCGCCGCCGGCCCCGGGACGTCGGCGAAACGGGCCTCGGGAAGCGGGTCGCGGTCGAGGCGCCCGGGATCGACGTGGTCGACCGGCTCCGCGCTCTCCCAGTCGATCGGCTGCGAGCCGTCGCCGATCGGCAGCAGCACGGTCACCTCCTCCGAGCCCTCGATCGAGTGCTTGCGGTTGAGGAAGTGGACGTTGGCGGTGCCGACGAGCATCGGCTCGTACTCGACGGCGGCGCCGACCGGCAGGTCGCGGGCGGGGACGAACACCTGGTCGATCTTGGGGTCGAGCACCGGGCGGCCGCTGGCGGCGGGCGCCCCACCGGGGGCCGACGCAGTCGCCTCGGGGGTCCTCGCCGCCTCCCGTTGCGGCTTGCGCCCCTTCATCAACCGGCGGATCTGCTGGCGCGTCATCGGCCCGCGGAGGTAGGAGAGCACCCAGCGGGTCTCGAAGACCACGGGACCGTCCTCGTGGACGTTGTTGAGCAGGAACTTGCGCTTGCCGAGGCCGGCGAGCGTCTCCTCCATCGCGCGGCGGTCGAAGCGCTCGCTCTGACCGGCCGCCGCCCCCTCGAGGCCGTCGAGCACCCGCAGCTTGTCGCGCTCGGTCTGCAGGCGGCCGATGAACCAGGTGCCGGTGTTCGACAACCCCTTGTAGTCGAGGTCGACCGGGTTCTGGGTGGCGAGCACGACGCCGACGCCGTGCGCACGCGCCTGTTTCAGCATGGTCAGCAACGGCCGCTTCGACGGCGGGTTGGCGACCGGCGGCATGTAGCCGAAGATCTCGTCCATGTAGAGGAGGGCGCGCAGGCTGCTGGTGCCGGGCTGCGAGCGCGTCCACCCCAGCACCTGGTTCAGCAGCAGCGAGACGAAGAACATCCGCTGCGGGTCGTCGAGGTGGGCGATCGAGAAGATCGCGACCCGCGGCTTCCCCTCCGCGGTGTAGAGCATCTCCTGGATGTCGAGCGGCTCCCCCTCGAGCCAGCTGGCGAAGCCGGGGGCAGCCAGCAGATTGTTGATCGCCATCGCCAGCTCGAAGCGGTCGCCGGCGGGGTAGAAGGCGTCGAGATCGATGACGCCGATCTTGTCGACCGGCGGCGCCTGCAGCGCCTGGATCAGCCCCGGGAGGTCGAGGTCGCGCCCCTGCCGCCACTGGTGATCGAGGATGGTCGACAACAGGATGTGCTCGCGGCTCTGGATCGCGTCCGCGTCGACGCCGATGAAGCCGAGAAGGCTGGTGACGGTGGTGCTGATGCGATCGGCGAGCAGCTCGGCGTCGTCGCGCACCGCCTCCGGTGGGGCGGCGAAGGAGTCGAGGATCGAGATCGGGATGCCGGCCGACGACCCCGGGGTGTAGATGGCGAACTCGGCCGCCGACTTCAGCCGCGCGATCCGCGCCCCGTCCTGCCCCCAGGAGGCGATGCCGTTCTTCCACAGCTCCGCCTGCCGGGCGGCGTACTCGTCGACCGTGAGGCCCTTCTTCCGCGCGTCGTCCTCGTTCACCCAGGGGGCGAAGTCGGACGGTCGGAGCTCTGGAAAGGTCAGCAGCAGGTTGCCGAGATCGCCCTTGGGATCGATGACGATCGCCGGGACGCCGTCGATCGCCGCCTCCTCGAGGAGGCCGATGCACAGACCGGTCTTGCCGCTGCCGGTCATGCCGACGCAGACCGCGTGGGTGGTGAGATCCTTCGAGTCGTAGAGCAGCACGCCGTCCTCCGCCTCGCCGGCGGCGAGGTCGTAGGGGCGGCCGAGGTAGAAGGCTCCGAGCTTCTCGTAGTCCATGGTGCTCGACCTCACGATTGCCGGGGGCCGTCGAGCGGCCCCCGGGAGATGCTGCGGACTAGTCCTTGAGGATGAAGGTGACCTTCATCACCACCCGGTACTGGGTGATGTTCTCGCCGTCGCAGACGATGTTCTGCTCCTTGATCCAGGCTCCCTGGATGCGGTCGAGCGTCTTGCTGGCACGGGCGATGCCGGTGCGGACGGCGTCCTCGAAGCTCTCGGAGGAGCTGGCGCTGATCTCGGTGACCTTGGCTACGGACATGGGCGTCTCCTATCGAACGTGGAATGGGACAACCTTCAGGGAGCGGCGAATCTACCACGGGAGGGCGGTGGGAATAGCGGGGCGACCCGCCCGTAGGCAGGGGTAGGATGACGGTCACCGCGCTGATGATCGAGCCCGAGCTCCACGACGACGATCTCGTCCACCGCGCCCGGATGGGGGACGCCGACGCGTTGAACGCCCTCGTGCGTCGCTATCGCCCTCCCGCCTTCCGCTTCGCCCTGCAGCTGACCGGCAACCGCGAGGATGCCCACGACGTCGCTCAGGAGGCGATCCTCCGTTTCGTCGACACCCTCGACCGCTTCGACGCCGACCGGCCGGTGCAGCCGTGGCTGTTCCGCATCGTGCGCAACAAGGCGTACGACCTCGGCCGGCGCCAGAAGGTGCGGCGGGCGGAATCGCTCGACGAGCTGCTGGAGAGAGGGATGCCGACGCCGGTGGGGGCGGTCCCATCGCCGGGTGCCCGTCTGGAGCAACGTGAGCTGCGCCGCGACGTCTGGGCGGCGCTGCAGCAGCTGTCGGAGCAACAACGAGAGATTCTCGTCCTGAGGGAATATCAGGATCTCGCCTACGGCGAGATTGCGGAGGTGCTCGGAGTGCCGACCGGCACGGTGATGTCCCGCCTGCATCGCGCCCGCAAGGCGCTGCGCGAGCGGCTGACGCCTTCGCATGGTGGAATCGAGGATTGACGGCATGACGGAACGAGACGGAGCACTGTTCGACGAGACCCTGCTGTCGGGATACCTCGACGGCGAGTTGACGCAAGCCGACGCCCAGCGCGTCCGCCTGCGACTCGAGGACGACGCCGAGGCGCGGCGCCTCTACGAAGAGCTCGAGACGATCCGGGCGGCGGCGCGCTCGACGCGACTCGCCGTCCCCGCCGACGACGCCTGGAGCGAGGCACCCGCCAGCCGCCACAGCCGCTGGCTGCGGCGCTCCGGGTGGATGGTCATCGTCGGCTGGGTGACGGTGGTCCTCGCCCTCGGCGCCTGGGCGTTGTGGACGTCGCCCGAGTCTTGGCAGGAGAAGCTGATCGTGGTCGCCGCGGTCGGCGGGCCGACCCTGCTGTTTCTTTCGATCCTGAGCGACCGCCTCCGCCGCCGTCGCACCGACCGCTACACGAGGGTGAAGAAATGATCGTCGTCACCAGCTCGACCATCGAGGGGAAGAGGATCGTCCGCACGTTGGGGATCGTCCGCGGCAACACGATCCGCGCACGCCACCTCGGCAAGGACATCACCGCCGTCTTCCGCAACGTCGTCGGCGGCGAGATCAGCGAGTACACCAAGCTGTTCGCCGAGGCGCGGGAGCAGGCGCTCGACCGGATGGTCGAGGAGGCGAAGGAGCTCGGCGCCGACGCCGTCATCGACGCCCGCTTCACCACCTCGCAGGTGATGAGCGCCGCGGCCGAGCTGCTGGTCTACGGCACCGCGGTGCGGCTCGAAGACGCCTGACCCCGACCGGGCGAAACTACCGCCCCTGGTAGGAATCGGACCGTCCGATTCCGCCCGACCGGGCATTTCTACCGGTCTTCGGAACGCGCAAGTGCCCTTGAACAAAGGGATTGCGACTGCGCTGCCGATGGCATAGCGAGTGCAACTGGTGGGGGTCGAGGCCCGCATGGAGCGGAGCCGGATCACAGGAGAATCCACCATGAAGCTCGCAAGATTCGCCCTTCTCGCCCTCGTCCCGGTCGCCATGCTGGCGCTGCCGACCGCCGCCAGCGCGCAGCTGGTCCCGGGGGTCCTCGCCGTCGAGGCGACGGTGCTCAACTCGTGCGTCATCGCCGGCGGCATCGTGTCGTTCGTCTACGACCCGGCCGATCCCAATCCGACGACGGCGACGGTCAACGGCGTCATCGAGGTCGCGACCTGCTTCGACCCCTACGAGATCGCCATCGACCAGTGCTCGTTCGGCACCGCGACGAACGATCGCCAGATGGACTTCCTCGGTAACCGGCTCGCCTATTCGCTGAGCTGCGCCACCGAGGGCGACCCGAAGTGCGCCACCAACTGGGGCGACCAGCCGGGCGAGACCCTGACCGGAACCCCGGGCGTGCTCGAGGACTACACGGTCGACGGTCAGATCCCGGCGCAGCAGGGCGTGCCGAGCGGCGTCTACGTCGACACCTGCACCCTCAGCCTGTCGTTCTAGGTGGGGTCCGAGGCGACGGAGGGAGCCACCGTGACGACACCAACGACCAGGCATTCGATCCACGCGCTCATGGTTCCCCTGCTGCTGGTCGGCAGCTGGGTCACCACCGGGGCGGCGGCCCTCGCACAAGGGGGTCTCGCGATCGGCCCGACCCGGGTCACGCTCGACGCCGACCGCCGCAGCCAGGCCCTGACGGTGACCAACGAGCGCGAGGAGCCGGTGCTGATGCAGGCCCAGGCCCTGCTGTGGGAGGCGGTCGAGGGTGAGATGGTCAAGACGCCCTCGACCGACCTGATCATCTCGCCGCCGATGTTCGAGATCGAGCCCGGCGGCGAGCAGACGATCCGCGTCGGCATCCGGGACACGATCCCGGTCGACGGCGAGCGCGCCTACCGCCTGCTGATCGCCGAGACCCCGCCCGACGTCACCATGGGGACGGGCATCCGCTTCGCCTTCCAGTTCGACCTGCCGGTCTTCGTCATCCCCAAGGGCGGCGTCGACGCGGAGCTGACCTGGAAGCTCGAGCTCGGTGAGGACGAGCAGTGGCAGCTCGCCGCCGCCAACAGCGGCAACGGCCACGTCCAGGTGCGCAGCGTGCGCATCGATGACGGCTTCGGCGGCTCGGTGGTGGTCTATCACCCGGTCTACCTGCTGCCCGGAGCCGAGTACCGGTGGGAGGTCGATCTCGACGGCCTCGCCGATCTCCCCAAGGGCGGTCGACTCACGCTCGGCATCGAGACCGATCTCGGCCCGCTGGCGGCCGGCGTTGCCAAGCCGGGCGTCGGCGCGATCCTGGAGACTTTCTAGGAGACGTCATGTCGGTCGAGAGGGGGAGATGGGTGTTGCGGCTGCTGGCATTCGCGCTCGTCGGTGGGGCGGCGCTGCTGCCGGCCGCCGAGCTGACGGCGACCGGGTGGGTCGCGACGACCAAGGGCGTCAATCTGCGCGACGCGCCCAGCACCCAATCCGGCCGGCGCATCGATGCCTTGCCGCCGGGAACGCTGGTGCGGGTCCTCGCCGCCGAGGGAGAGTGGCTCGACGTCGAGGTCGGTGGTCTGCGCGGCTTCGTGCACGCCGGACTGGTCTCCCAGCTG